>NZ_MQSY01000056.1:0-209975 GCF_001921245.1 Aeromonas sp. YN13HZO-058
GGTGACTCATGCTGAACCTTATCCCTGATGCCAAGTGGGACTCATGATCTCACATCAGGGACTTGTTCGCACCTTCCCAAGCCCTTGAGCAAATCATTGAGCAGGAGTTGCCCGCGCTGGCCCGCAAGGGGAGCCCGGATAACATTACCGACCTGCTGCAAGCACTACGGCTGGAGATGACCCGTTTTCGCGAGTTCTGCGAATACCCGGCTTTGCCAAGTAAGGTGGTCGTGGGGCTGGGAGGGAGTTTCAGTGCGGGTAAATCATCGCTTATTAATGCGCTTATAGGTGATCGCAAATGCTTGGTCACCGAGGTGGACCCGACCACTTCATTGCCCACTTATTTAGTGCAGGGGAAGGGGGAGCAGACCGAGGTGCATGCCATCAACCTGTTCAATCGGGTGGTTTCTTTAAGCCATGAGCAGTTTCGTACCCTGACCCATGATGAGAAATCCCGCTATGGTAGCCAGATCAGCAGCCTGCTCAAATCGGTCGTTGTGGCTCATCCGGCGCTGCCTTGGGACAATCTGGCTCTGCTTGATACTCCGGGTTATAGCAAGGCGGATCAGGTTGGTAGTGAGCGCACCGATGCCAATCTGGCACGGACCCAGCTTAATAGTGCCCAGTTTATCGTCTGGTTGGTACCGGCGGATAAGGGCACCATCACCGAAGAGGATATATCCTTCCTTGGCACACTGGATCGCGCTATTCCGAAGCTGGTGGTGATCAGCCGTGCTGACAAGCATCCTGCCGAGGAGATCGAGAAAATTGTGGCACTGGTGCGTGACACTCTGGCCAAACGTGGTGTGGCTGTGCTCGATGTGATCCCCTTCTCGACCCGTCCCCGTTCCGGCTTCAATGCGGATCCACTGATGGACTACTTTGCCCGATGGAATGAAGCGAGCTGGGAGCTGGGTTTTGCCAAGCAGTTCAAGCGTCAGTTTATGGCCTACCAGCGCTTTATCGATGAGGAGCGTCAGGAGGCTCAGCGTCAGCTCAGCAAGTTCAACCGTATTCTTGCTTTAAGCGACGATAGCGATGTGCAGGATGATATCAATAACCTGCAACGCAAGATTAAGAACGAGCTGGAGCAATGGGAAAAGGTAGCCAAGACGTTGGCTGATGTGCAGATGCGATTTTTTACTCAACTCAAGCAAATTGGGGATTGGGTCGGTATCCCTCTGCCGGAGCCGGATGACTTGAGTCTGCTGGATCTTAGCGCTATTCAGCTCTCGGATATGCTCGGGCAATTGGCTGAGGAGTGGTGCGTATCTGCAACAGAGTGTGATCCCGCGATCTGGCTGCCGCTGACTCGTGATCTTCCACTGACCAACTTACCGAAGTTATTGCGCCGAGATATTCCCTCTTATCCCGCCTTGCAGGCGCTTCAGGCTTGATTGCTCCAATAAAACAACAAAAAGGAATGCCCCAATGAGCAAACCATCGCTATTCGATATGCTGGATCAGGTTCGGCCCGATCTGGAGCCTTTGGCGCCTCACTTTATGACAGATAAGGAGTTGGTAGAAAAGGAGCGTTATCTAACGCTATTGGCCGCTAATCTTCTGGAAGAAGGAGGATTGACTGAGCCTCAGGCACGCTTATTTGAAATGCTGTTACGTTCTATGAAAATAGAACGACCATTATCATTTTATTTACAGCAGGTGGCAAAACTAGATAAGAAAGAATTATTTGAAACTTTGTCTGTACTAAAAGGTAACTCTTCAAAGGCACATTCATTTATGTTCGATTTGATGATACTGTTACGAATTTCAGGTGCCTTATCTAAAAATGGCTTGAACAGATTGCAACAGCAAGCCGCTCTATTACTTAACAATAATGACTCCATTCGTCGACTCTCATTTTTATGTCTTAAGTTACTTAATGATGGGGTTGGACTAGAAGCGGAGCAATTTGCTGATGATGTAAGGATTGCCAGATATGAGCGAGGCATCGGGAAGAGGCCAAGCTGGCTAGTTTATTACGATATTTTCCCTAAGCTGCCATACTCGCCGGGTGAGTTCGTTGGCCCCAAAAGTATTGTTGTTTACACGAAGGAAATTGATGCTTATCGACAGCTGTTTTTCCCTAGATGTATTGTTTTAAGTATATGTGCTCAAGATGGAGATTGGCGTGGCTACGCTTGGGGAGCTGTTTACGATCATCGTGGTCTTCCACCTGTAGCTGCCAAGGTTATAACAATCCCTGATGGATTGAATAGTTGGTTACCCTTGTTTGTTAATAAAGCCAATAGATGATTTCAATATGAATATATTGCGTCAGATCGATAATTTACGAATATTTGAACAACCTTATAACGGACACTATGCGGCCGATAAGGATGAGGTAACTCGCAGCCACTATGTCGCCTTGCTGCTGATGGTCTTGCTGAGTGAGGGGACCATCAGCGAGCAACAGCAACGGATGCTGGATCTCTGGTTGCCTGCTATGGGGTTGACTGGTCAACAGCCCCGCTTGTGCGAACTTGCTGAGCGTTTGGCGAAGGATAAATTGGGCGATGCGATCGTGCTGATTAAGCAAGATCCCTCTCTTATCCGGGGATTGCTGCTCGATATTATGGTCTTTGCCCGGGTAGATAAGCCGCTTGACAAGCAAACCATGTCGCTGCTTGAGTCGCTAGCCGGTTATTTCGAACTTACTGAGCAGGAGCTGAGTTCTATCATATATCTGGCGGCATTTATTCTAGGGCTACCCACTGAGTTACTGGACCATCCGCACTATGATATGGACCTGTCACCTTATAAAGGGTGGATGGAGTTTCTTTATGATTATCGCCCCAATGCAGTAAAACGTTTATTTGCATGGGCGGATAAACAGGGTATCCCATCCAGTAACTTGCCTCGAAATTTAAATGCGCTGCGCAGTGTAAAAAAATTAAGTAATCTTGACTATAAGAGGAATGATGCCACCGTTCAGTGGGAATCGATACCCGAAGAACTGTATCTGTTAGAAAACCTCGAATCATTGACTATCGACTCTCATCGACTCACGGAAGTACTTCCTAGTATAGGGCAACTCAAGAGCCTTAAATGTCTGACACTCCTGTCACTCAATGTCAGCTCTCTGCCTAAAGAACTGGCAGAGTTGAGATCACTTCAAAAAATCAAGATTCATGTGGTCGGCGAACATGTGGTTGGCAACTACATGTACTTTATTCGTCTCTTGAGTGTGGGGCGAATTAATGAACTTACCTCGGTACCTAGCGAAGTTGTTCAATTTATAAAGTCGAATGGAATTGATTTGGACGTATCTCCATCAATAAAGTTTCTATTTCAGTGAGAGGCCTATGTTTGTAAATAATATTGATAACTTATTGGGTGTGCTGGAAGAGCATAAGTTTCCTGGTGATTACGTTGATTTAAAGTCAATCGCGTCTGACTTTTCAACCAAATTGCAACGCTGGCAGCAACAGGAGCAGACCCTCAATATCGGCATTATGGGACAGATCAAGGCGGGCAAGAGTACTTTTCTTAACGCCCTGCTCTTTGATGGCCGCCCGATCTTGCCTGAGGCCGCCACGCCCAAGACTGCCAACCTGACCAAGGTGGTCTATGGCGAGCGTTACAGCCTGCAGGTGGAATATTACAGCCAGCAGGAGTGGGACGAGATTGTGGGGCAGGCCAATCAAGCAGGGGAGGGGGATGCGAGCAAAGTCGCCCGTGAGCTGGTGGCCATGGGGCAGGCATCCGGGATAGATCTGGCGCAGCACTGGCAAATAATGGGTGGCGAAGAGCATTGTGAAACCTTCTATGCCGACGATCTGGCGGGGTTGCAGGGACTGCTTAATCAGTATGCCGGTAACGATGGTCGTTACACCGCTCTGGTAAAGTCCACCATGCTGACCCTGCCCGATGAACAGCTCAAAGGGTTTGAGGTGGTCGATACTCCGGGCTTAAACGATCCGGTGCAAAGTCGTTCCCAGAAGACCCGCGACTATATGGCCAACTGTGATGTGGTCTTCTTTCTCTCCCGCTGCAGCCAGTTCCTCGACAAGTCGGATGTGGGACTGCTAGGCGAACAACTGCCGGGCAAGGGGGTCAAGCGCCTGGTGCTGGTAGCGGGGCACTTTGATTCGGCCATTGACGATGACGGTCCCCACCGGGGCTCGCTGGATGAGGCCGACAACAATGTCCGACGTCGCCTGCAGCGGGGGGCAGCCGAGACAGTGGCCGAGCAGGTAACAAAGAGCCGCGAGCGCGGGCAAGATGCGCGAGCCAAGATGCTGGAGCAATTAGCCCAGCCGGTGTTTGCCAGCACCTTTGCCTACGGTTTTGCCAATTGGCCTGAGGCGCGTTGGAGTGACAGCATGCGCCACACCCATCGCCAGTTGCAGGAGATGGCCGAGGAATACTGGGATGAGCCCATCACAACCGAGCAATGGCAACGCTTGGCGAACTTCGATGCGCTGAAAGGGGCCTATCAACAGGCACGCCGTGATCGCCTGCCGCTGTTGGAGCTGCAACGGCAGGGTTTTGAGCAAGAGACACAAGCACGCCTTGTTGAGTGGCGTAATGGTTTTGCCGAGCGGATCAAGCAGCGTATCCATCTGCTGAAGACCCAGGATCTGCAGTCGCTGGCACTGCAGCAGCAACACTGCGATAAGCGTTTTTCGGCCATCGCCAATGAGCTTACGGCCATTGTCGAAAGTGTGACAGCAAGGGCGCGCAAGGATAGCGCGGAGATGTTGTCGCAATTGGCCCGTGATCGCGGTCGTTTCAGAAATATCCAGACTCGTAGCGGCACCAAAGAGGTGACCCGGTCATATGAGGTCAGTACATCACGCTGGTACAACCCCTTCAGTTGGGGTAGCACCAGAACCGAGTACTATACCGACACTGTTAGCTATGACTATATCAATGCGGCCGATGCCATAGAACAGGTGCGCGATTATGGTGCTCAGTGTGCGGATCAGATGCGAAGCCATATCAACCGTCTCATCTCCCCGCTCGAGCTTAAAAGCAGTTTACGCAAGGCCCTGCTCAAGCATCTGGATACCAAGAGCGATCACTTCGATCCCGCGCTGTTCAGGAGCACCCTGGAGGGCGCCATCAATCGCCTGTCGATGCCGACCCTGAGGCTCTCGCTTGGGGATGCCAGCTCGATCATCCCCTTCTCGGGTCAGATCAAGGAACGTGACGAGATGGAGAGGCTTCGCCGCTATCTGGACGAAGCGTTGGGAAATGTCTTTGACCGATTGGAAAAACAGTTGGAAAAGGGGATCAATCAGGTGCTGGCCCAGTTGGAAGAACTGCAGAACTCTCTTAAGGAGGAACTGACCCGGGATCTTCAGTCAGAACTGGATCAAGTACGCCAAGGCTTGCAGCACAAGGAGCAGGAGTTGGCCGATTATGATGAATTGCTGACTCGACTCAGCACAATCTAAATCCTATAACCTGAATGAAGAGGCTCCCGGCAGTGCCGGGAGCCTCTCTCTATTTCAACATCTTTAGTTATGGAGCCAAGCGCCCTTTGCATTTTTAAATTTGCAAATCCGCACTCTTGAGCTTGAAGGTACAGCCTTGCTCAATTAGCTCCTCCCGGTTGGCCAGTACCAGCGGGTAAAGCAGAGGATGTTGTTGGTGTTCGCCGTTATAGCTCACCTGCATCCGCTCCAATGCGTAATGAACCAAGGGGATCCGTTGGCGGATCAACAGCTGGTTCCCTGTCATGGCATAGTCTCTGGCAATGATGGCCTGCTGTCCCTCGCTGAGGCCTGGATTGGGAACGACTACCGCAGTTACCTGGGTGTTCCACTCCAGATCCTGATCCCGGCCGTGAGGGGAGGCATCCAACAGATCCGGTTCGCCCCGAAAACGACTCATCACAAAGTCCAGATACTCCCCTTTCTTCTCGCAGTAGGCACGTACGTGCCAGCGGATCCCGTCATAGACCAGGGTGTGGGGCACGATATTGCGGCCGCTCTGCTCCTCTGAGCTGAGGGATACGTAATCGACATCGACTCGTAACTGGCCGTGCGCGGCTCGCACCAGACCCCGGACAATCCTGGGGTCGATATGGCGGTTCGGCACATCCAGGATCTCGATATGGCCGTAGCGAAGATCTATCAGCGGCAGGGTCAACAGGCCTGCTTCGTGTTGGCGCTGGTGCTGCTTTTCACGGTGCAGCAGCATCAGGTATTCACCTACCTTGCCCTCACTGAAGCGGGGCACAAACAGGTCGGTAGGTTTGTATCCCTTCAGGCTTCTGTCATAGACCAGCCCCTCCGGTGAGTAGTGGGTCAGGTAGTGGTTGATATCCCGTGACGCCTGTTGGCGACCGATATTGAAGGCGGTCATCAGATGATTGGTAGTCAGCCGTCCCTCCCACTGCAATACGATTTCCAGCAGACGAAAGCGCAGGGTTTGATCCCAGGTGAGCTCTTTGGGTGCCATACGTGCTCCAAAATGCGACATGTTTATGTAACCAGTATCGGCATGAGTATACAGGCTACATATAATGAGTCCATCGAAATGAGCGCCAAAGGAGCATGCCATGAACGGGAAGCTGGACAGTGCGTACAGCCATCACGCCGCGTGCCGGATGCAGCAGCGCGGTATTGCTCCCGAGCTGGTAGAGCTGCTGCTGAGCATCGGACGTTCTTCTTATCACCAGGGGCGCGAACTGGTTTATCTCGATCGCAAAGGCGTGACGATGCTGCAAGCCGAGTACGGAGTGCCAGCGGAATGCTGCCAGCGGCTGCGCCGTCACTATCTGGTCCTGCAAAACGGCGAGATTGTCACCGTCGGTCATAAAACCACTCACTTCAAACGCGATCGTCACTGAGGCGCTATGAACTCAAGTCTGTTATCAGGTCAGGCGGCCATGCCCCTGATCAAGGGGATCTATTGCCTGCTGTCAGCCGAGCAAGCTAGGGAGCTGACCGCTCTGCTTGCCAAAGGCGCGTGTCACCAAGAGGGTGAGACTTCACCGCTGGCGGTGGTGACGGCATTGGCTATCCATGTCGAGCAACATCGGCTGGATTGCACGTCACAGCCAATCTATCTGGGGCGTGAGCAACTGATGACCGGTGCAGCCGATTTGCTGGGGGAGGCTGCTCGCTTTGAAGATCAGGATGCGTTTCGTCTGTTGGCGCTGCTACTCGACAAATTGCTGCGGGGAGGGCGCGGCAGCGGTGAGGCCAAGCTGGATGGACTCACGCCAAGCGTGATGGAGCAGCGGGCGCTGGGAGCAACATCTCCAAATAGCGGCGCTGTGGTACGTGGCAGCTGGCGGCGCAAGTCACGCAATCAGCTGGGCCATGCCAGCTGGCTGGATGTAGTGGAGGCAGCCCTCTGGTGCTTCTGGCATGGTGACGATTTGGCAAGCGGCGAAGTGCTACTCTGTGTGCTGCTGGGCAGGGATGAGCGGGTGCGGTTGGTATATGGTCTGTTGGCCGGGGCTTTTTATCTGTCAGAGCGGACGGATTGAAGCCGCGGGGCCGTCGCAGCTTCAATCTTGCGGCTGATTAACCAGCCAGCTCAACCACCGGGTAACAGGCATCCCCCCACAGGGTATCGGGATGGGTCATCATCAACTCGATGATCAGCGGCACCAGTTTGCCGAGCAGGTTGGCACAATCCTTCAGTTGTTTGCGGTTAACCGAGCTGTTCCAGGTCGCCCCGCCATGGATCAACTGGTTGCGCAGGGTATAGAGGCGGTTAAACACCACCCCCAGCAACTGCGGGGTGTTGCCGCTGGCAAGCGCCAGGGTCGCCATCTTCTTGCCCTGTGCCAGCCGCTCTTTCCACTGGGGTTCGCTGATCTTGCCACTGTGATAATCCCAGAAGCTTTGCAGCACAAACGGAGTGTCCAGCAGTATGCGGATACTGCCCGAGAACTCCTGCCAGACCAGATGCTCGATCTTTTTGTGCTCATCCAGATCGCACAGTTTCTCCAGAAAGCCTTTGAAGGTCTCCTGTTCCGAGAGGCGACGATTGTCATCGATTTCAGTGGCATAAGCCGCATTGAACGCAATCCAGAGAAAGATGAAGCGGCCATCTTCATCTTCGGCCATTTCAGCGCGTTGCAGCCAGCTTAAGGCACGATGAACTCGCAGGTTGAGGTTGCCGGGGGCGTGTTTACGCAGTGTGCGGTGACGGGTTTTCAACTGTTCAAAATTCAACGATGGACTCCTTCTCAATCAGGATCGGATGAATAGTGTGCACCTGTGACATCAAGGTCATCTGCAATAGGTGGTCGGGGTATCAGCATGGCGTTCTGGTCGTGGTGATGGTCACTTGCCAATCACATCTCTGATCTTTGCCATGGCCAGTTCCAACACCGATGCTGGCGAGCGTTCAAGTGGCGCATGATGACACTCGGGACAGGACTCAAACCAGCTGTGACCACGCACCATCACGTCGCTCTTGGGCGCAACCGTCTTGTGCCAGCCGCACTCTGGGCAGCGAAAAGTGGAGGGGGGTGGTGCAATCGGCATGATATTCCTCAAAAAAAGCTCCATTTCGGTCCACCTTATCACAGCGATGGGACGATGAGTGCCGCGGGTCTCACAGATCTCTACTGGAATGTGCCCCCTGATTAACAACCCCTTGCGTACTATGACCACAGGTGTCTGGCGCCGAGTGTGTGGCCCCGTTTCAGTGGTGTACATGCAAAGAGAGCCACCAGCTGCTTGTGCTGGTTTTGTGACCTGCCAGCTTTATTTGGCAACTACCGGCATGGCCCATCGCGTTTTGACAGATAGTTAGAGCAAGCACCGTCTATTTCGCGCCATGTGCTGTCGGCACGGTGCAAGTGAGGCCTGACCGCCCGGGTTGAGCTCCTCGGGGGCTGAAATCGTTCGTGGAGGTAACATGTCATCACTCACATCTGCCAAGCCGGGTGCCACTGCCGATTTACTGGCCGGGATCACCGCTGCTGCCGTGGTTCTACCCAAGGCGATGGCCTATGCCACCGTGGCTGGGTTGCCGGTGGCGATCGGTCTTTATACGGCGTTTGTTCCCATGGTGCTTTACGCGCTGCTGGGCTCTTCCAGAGTGCTCAGCGTCAGCTCGACCAGTACGCTGGCCATCCTGACCGCGACCCAGTTGGGGATCGTGGTACCGGATGGTGATCCCGACCGGCAGCTGACCGTCACGGCAACCCTGACCATGCTGGTCGGGATATTGCTGATGCTGGCGGCGGTGTTGCGGTTGGGGTTTGTCGCCAACTTTATCTCTTTGCCTGTGCTGGTCGGTTTCAAGGGGGGGATTGGGTTGGTGATCATTCTGGATCAGTTGCCCAAACTGTTCGGCGTGCATATCCATAAAGAGAATTTTTTTGCCGATGTTTATCATCTGTTGCAGGCCTTGCCCCAGACCTCATGGTTGACGCTGGCCATCGCCCTGGTGACGTTGGCGCTGCTGGTGTTCATGGAGTGGCGTTTCCCGCACTCACCCGCGCCCTTGCTGGGAGTTGCCATCGGTATCGCGCTGGTATGGGGGTTGGGCCTGAACGAGCAGGGGGTGTCGATTGTCGGCACCATTCCCACCGGCCTGCCCGCGTTGCAATTGCCTGATCTGGCGCTGGTACTGCAACTGTTGCCTGGCGCCGCCGGGATAGCCTTGATGAGCTTTACCGAAACCATTGCTGCTGGCCGAGCCTTTGTCGGGGAGGGAGAGCCGGAGCTCAACCCGAACCGGGAGCTGGTTGCTACCGGGCTTGCCAATCTGGGCGGCGCATTTTGTGGCAGTATGCCCGCCGGAGGGGGGACGTCCCAGACGGCCGTGGTGCGCTCTGTGGGCGGTGTCAGCCAGCGGGCGTCTGTCGTGACGGCGACAATGGCATTGGCAACCATGCTGTTTCTGGCACCGCTGCTCTCCTGGCTGCCGCACGCCACGCTGGCCGTGGTGGTGATCGTCTATTCGGTGGGGCTGATCCAGCCGGGTGAATTTCGCAAGATCGGCCAGATCAGAATGATGGAGTTTCGCTGGGCGATCATCGCTTGCCTGGGTGTGCTGATTTTTGGCACCTTGCAGGGCATTGTGGTGGCCATCCTGGCCTCGCTGCTGGGCTTGGCGAGCCAGACGGCCCAGCCCCGGGTCTATGTGATCGGGCGCAAACCCGGAGAGGATGTCTTGCGCCCCTTGTCGGAGCGTCATCCCGATGATGAGACCTTTACGGGGCTGATCATCCTTCGTCCGGAGGGGCGCCTCTTTTTCATCAATGTGCAGCATGTCGCGGCCCGGATCCGGCAGTTGATCGCACAGTATCAGCCCCGGGTGGTGGTACTGGACATGAGCCGCGTCACTGATGTGGAGTATTCGGCCCTGATGATGCTGGTGGAGGGAGATCAGCATGCGCGGCTCAAGGGGGGTGAGCTCTGGCTGGCTGGGCTCAATCCCGAAGTGCTGGAAAATGTCCGCCGCTGTGGTTTGGCCCGACAATTGGGGGAGACGCGTCTGTTATTTAATGCCAGAGCGGCGATCCGTCAGTATCAGCAACAATGGTCAGGGGAGCAGGGGGAGCGTTAGCTCCCCCGATGGGTTCAGAATAGTTCCGGGATATAGCGAAATGGATGATCGGCCGGTTTTATCTTGCCGATCTTGCGCTTTGGCAGCTTGATAGGAGAACTTGGCAACGCCTCATAAGGGACGTGGGCGAGCAGGTGAGAAATGATATTGAGCCGCACCCGCTTCTTGTCTTCAGAGCGGGCAACAAACCAGGGCGCCCAGGCGGTGTCGGTGGCTGCAAACATGAAATCTCGTGCCTGGGTGTACTCATCCCAGCGATCAAACGATTTGATATCCATGGGGGAGAGTTTCCAGATCTTGCGTCCATCATCGATCCGGTCTCGCAGGCGACGCTCCTGTTCGGCAGGGCTGACCTCCAGCCAGTATTTGAGCAGTATGATGCCCGAATCGACCATGGCCCGCTCGACCAGCGGGGTGCCAGCCAGGAACTTGTCGCTGGCTTCCGGGCTGCAGAATCCCATCACGCGCTCAACACCGGCCCGGTTGTACCAGCTGCGATCGAAGATCACGATCTCCCCCGCAGCCGGCAGATGGGGAATGTAACGCTGAAAATAGAGCTGGCTCTTCTCCCGCTCGGTGGGGGCGGGCAGCGCGATCACCCGGAACACCCTGGGGCTGACCCGTTCGGTGATCGCCTTGATGGTTCCCCCCTTGCCTGCGCCATCACGGCCCTCAAAGACGATGCAGACCTTGAGCCCCTTGTGTACCACCCACTGCTGCAGTTTCACCAGCTAGGCATGCAGGCGCCGTAACTCCTTCTCGTATGCCTTGTTGCCAAGCGGTTCCTTGTCGGTGGTCGGATCCGATGGCGCTGATTTTGATTTTTTGTGGCTCATGGTGGTCATCCCTGGTGAGTTGTTGTTGCCGCCTGTTGTCGGGCCGCTTGCGCTAACTCGTTGTTCAGCATGCTTTTAACAGTAGTTGAGCCAGCGTTCTAACGCGATGTATTGATGGCCGGTTATGGTGGTGGCACGCGGCGTTGTCAGCTGGCTGCCGGAGCCTGCGATCCCTCTACTCACGGGTGCCCCATGCCTTCTGGTTATAAGGGGTATAACAAGCGCGTGACAGCACGAGCCTTTAGACTGCACACCTCAAAACAACAATTTTTCAGGTGGTGCAGTTATGGTGATTACTCAGGGTCCACAGTTCAACGGCAAGGCATCCAAGCGGATGCATGTGATGGCCAAACCGATCGGGGCCGTGTGTAACATCGACTGCACTTACTGCTACTACCTCAGCAAGCAGGATCTGCTGGAATACAAGAAGGGGTGCTCTCCCGAGATGGACGAGCAGACTCTTGAGACCTATATCCGCCAATATATCGAGGGGCAGAATACCCCCGAGATCATCTTCTCCTGGCAGGGGGGCGAGCCGACCCTGCTCGGGCTCGACTATTTTCGCAAAGTGGTCGAGTTGCAGCGCAAATACCAGCCGCAAGGGGTGGTGATCGCCAACGATCTGCAGACCAACGGCATCCTGCTCAACGACGAGTGGTGCGAGTTTCTGGCGGCCAACAACTTCCTCATTGGCCTGAGCATCGATGGCCCCGAGCTGCTGCACAACGCCTATCGGGTCAACCGCGCCGGCCGTGGCACCTTCAAGCAGGTGATGGCGGCGGTGGCGCTGTTGCACAAGTACAAGGTGAAGTTTGCCACCCTGACTTGCGTCAACAACCTCACCAGCAAGAATGCGCTGGAGGTCTATCGCTTCCTGCGTGACGAGGTGAAGTCGCCCCAGATGCAGTTTATCCCCATCGTCGAGCAGAAGAGCTTTCGCACCACAGCGCCCCAGACCTGGCAGCAGCAGGAGCAGCTCCGGCAGGGGGACAAGCGCCTCAATCCGTGGCACAAGAACTCGGTAGTCGAGCCCTGGTGCGTCTCGGCCGAAGGGTGGGGGGATTTTCTCATCACCATTTTCAACGAGTGGGCAGAGCGGGATCTGGGTCGGGTCTTCGTGCAATATTTCGAGGCGTGTGTCGAGACCTGGATGGGACGCAAGAACCCCCTCTGTACCCTGGGGGAGATCTGCGGCAAGGGGTTGGCAATGGAGCCCAACGGCGATGTGTTTGCCTGCGACCACTACGTCTATCCCAAGTACAAGATCGGCAATATCCACCATCAGCCGCTCAGTGAGCTGGCCTACTCCCCCGATCAGCAAGCGTTCGGCTTTGCCAAGTCACGCAGTCTGACCCGCCAGTGCCAGCAGTGCGACTACCAGTTTGCCTGCTATGGCGAGTGCCCGAAAAACCGCTTTATCCGCACTGACGAGGGGGAGGCGGGTCTGAACTACCTCTGCGCGGGATGGCACAAGTTCTTCAACCACATCGATCAGTCGATGGCCTATATCCTGCGCCGCGCCGGTTATCCGGTGGCGCATGGCAAATACTGCGATGCGGTGATCAACAAGCCGCAGGCGAAATAAGGGGTGAATATGTTGAAGATGCGTGATGGCCGTCGTCCGTTGGCGGGGGCGGTGCGCCCCCTGTGGTTGGCCCTTGGGCTGGTCTGTGCGGGTCATGTGCTGGCGGCCGAGCCGTCGGCTGCGGTGGTGCAGACGCCCCCGGTGGTCGCACAATCTGCGGCGGCGCCCTCGGCAGTACAGATCTCGGCAGCACAGATCCAGCAGTGGGCCTATAACGCCCAGGATATCTCCCTGCCAGCGGTGGAGCGGGCCGATGCCCTGCGCCAGCTGGCTGCTTACCCGAACCAGAACAGTCTGGTAGCGGTGGCCAGAAGCCTGCGTGATGAGCACGCATTGGTGCGCGAAGCGGCGGTGATTGCCGCCGACCCCTATCAGTTTGCGCACCGTTGGCGGCTGCTCTCGCCGCTGCTCACCGACAGCAGCGCCGAGGTGCGCCGCGCGGTCACAATCAATCTGGCCCGTGACTATGGTGCCATGGATGAGGGGCAACTGCGCGCCATGCGCCAGCCGCTGGCGGAGGTGAGCGATTATCTCGCCAAACAGCCAGATCCGGCGCTGCAGCCGTTGCAGGCGGATCTCTATCGCTGGACCCGTCAATGGGCCAAGGCGCAGGCGAGCTACGAACAGTTGCTTGCCAATCAGCCCGACAATCCCCAGCTCTGGCTTGGTCTCTCTGACAACTTGCGGGCCCAGCAACGGGATACCGAGGCGCTGGCTGTGCTCGACAAAGGGCTCACCGCGCTGCCGGAGCATGCCAGCCTCCATTACGCCAAGGCGCTGACGCAAGTCCGGCTCGGCGACAAGAGTGCCGCTGCGGCGACCATGGAGCAGGCGGCGGAGCTCGCTGGCACGAACAGCTACTTCTGGTATCTCAACGGGGTGCTGCAAGAGCCGCTGGATCTCGACAAGGCCATCGGTTCCTTCGAGTTGTCCTACCGGATCTCCGGTGCGCCGGAGCAGCTCTATGCGGTGTGCGACATCTATCTGCGCCACGCTCACCCCAAGAGCGATGCCTGCATGAGCGAACTTGGCAAGATAGCGCCCCCCGAGGTGCTGGCCGAGCTTAATGGCAAGCGCGCGAGCCAAGCGGGCAATCCTTCGGTTTTTGCTGGCCAATAACGGCGGCGATCTCTTTTACTGCACAGGTCAGATGATGAACAACACGCCATTCAAACTTGCTATTCCCTTGCTGGCCACCACCCTGCTGGTGGCGGGCTGTACCCTCTGGCACCATGCGAACAAGCCGATCCATCCGCTGCAGCAGAAGATTGAAGCGGACATGGTGCTGGTGGAAGGAGGCCGTTTCGAGATGGGATCTGAGGAACCGGGCGCCAAACCTGCTGACGGGCCGGTACACACGGTGGCGGTCAACAGCTTCTACATGGCCAAATTCGAGGTGACCCAGGCCCTGTTCGAAGCGGTGATGGGGCCCTCCATCAGCTACTTCCAGTCACCCAGCGTACCGGTCAACAACCTCAGCTGGCAGCAGGCCAATCTGTTTGTGACACGGCTTAACGCGTTGACCGGCGGCACTTACCGTCTGCCCACCGAGGCGGAGTGGGAGTATGCCGCCAGGGGGGGCAAGCTCAGTCGGGGGTATCGTTACAGCGGCTCCGATCAAATTGACGAGGTTGCCTGGTACAGCGACAACGCCAAGAACCGCGCCTATCCGGTGGGGCTGAAAAAGCCCAACGAGCTGGGGATCTACGACATGACCGGCAATGTGGGGGAGTTTGTGGCCGATGCCTTTGAAGAGACCTTCTACCGCCACAGCCCGCAAGATAACCCGAACAACGCTCAGGAGAGCAAGATCCACCTCGCCCATAAATCGGTACGAGGGGGCAGCTACTCCTACGAGGCAGAGCTTTGCGAGAACTACCGGCGCGATTTTGCCAGCCAGTCGGTGATGATGGCTGACATGGGGCTGCGCCTGGTGCGTGATGCCCGCTAGGGCTGATCGATGGAGGGGGTCAGCCCCAGCTCGCTGACCACCTCGAACAGCTGCTGGCGCAACCAGCGGTGGCCCGCCTCGGCCGTCCGGCTCGGGTGCCAGATGGCCGACAGACTGAACACCGACTCATCAAACGGAAAGGGGAGTACCCGCACGTCATAGATGCCGGCAAAGGTCTCTATGGTGGAGTGGGGCAATACCCCGATGATCTCGCTGCGCGCAATGATGGGCAGCATCTCCATGGCGCTCGGTACCCGTACCACGATATTGCGATTGGCCATTTGCGGCAGGTGTTCGGCGGTGATCATGCTGCCCCGTACCTGCCACTGGGCCAGTGCCACATGCTCCTCGGTAAAATACGCCTCCACCGTCAGGTCGCTGCCCAGTCGCGGGTGGTGGCTGGCACACACCACCTTCACCTGCTCGGCATAGAGCACCTCGCTCTTGAGCATGCTGCGCCCGCTCTGGGTCATGTCAATGATGAGGTCATAGCGTTGCATCCGCAGATCGCTCTCCATATCTTCGGTAAAGAGGGGATGTACCTCCAGCGCGATGCCGGGAGCCTGCTCGCGGATCTTGCACAGCAGGGCCGGGATCAGCCGGGCGCTGACCAGGGTGATGCAGGCGATGGAGAAGACCCGCTGGGAGGTGCGCGGGTTGAACGCACGGGAGGTGGAGAGGGTCGAGCTGAAGTTCTTCAGCGCCGCCGCCATGGCCGGATAGATGTCGATGGCAAAGGAGGTGGGCTCCATCCCCGCGACCTTGCGGTGAAACAGGGGATCGTCGTAGATCTCCCGCAGCCGCTTGAGGGCCTTGCTGACGGCGGGCTGACTGATCTCCATGCGCGTTGCCGCCCGCGAGAGGCTGCGCTCTTCATAGATGGCGACAAAGATCGGGATGAGATTCAGCTCGGTACTGCGGATATCAAGCAAAGGGGGCCTCGTTACATGTCCGTGGGATCGATCACGCGGCCGCAAAGGTTGCTTGGTAGCAAGGGAGATAAAGCGTGCCACACCAATCACTTGGCGCGGCCCGCTGGCCGGTATCCAGTTCCGGCAGTGTAATGAAGAGCGCCTGCAGGTACAACCACAGAAGGGGCTGCGGTTATCCCTCTTTCTTGCCGCGATTGCTGGTGGCCGAGTTGCTGGCCGAGTTGCTGGCGGATGCGTGGCAGGCAGAGTGATCGCCGGTCGTCGTGCTGTCATCCGGCGTTACCAGACCCGGCAGGGCCGCTCGCCAGCCAAGATAGCGGCGCAGCCGCGCGCCACGCAGGCCTTTGGGCAGTTGCAGGAGCGCCAGCAGGCGCCACCCCATTTTGAGCGATCTAGCCCGATCGAGCGTCCCTTGCTGGAAGGCGGCCTGCTGCTGTTGCCACGCCGGATCGCCGCTGACGCGGCCCAGCTCCAGCACCCCGCGTCTGGCACGCAGATAGCGATAGGCCAGCACCCGTACCGTTCCCCACTGTTGGCGCCAGATGGCGGCGCCGTATTGCCAGCCGAGCGGACGAGGGCGGTGGCGGTAGTAGCGGGCGATGGCCAGCAGCATCAGTACCAGCAGGGCCAGCGCGCCCGCCACCGCAGCCAGCCTGGGCCCATAGGCCGCCAGCCAGGAGGCGGGCGTGTGGCGCACCCGCAAGGTCAGGCCGGGGAGCGTCAGGGTCTCCAGTTGGCGGGTCTGGCTGTTCCACCATCTCAGCTCCAGCGCGGGCAGGGTCAATTCACCGCCGCGCTGCACGATATAGGTGGTCTGATCTTCGCGCGACGAGAGGTACTCCCCCCGCTCCTGGGTGTCGTCTAGCCGGGCTTGCGCCGGATAGGCCTGTACCCGCTCATCGTTATCGATCGCCGGGATCAGCGGCGGGATCAGCACCGAGAGGGTGTCTTGCCCGTTGGCGGTGACGGTGCGGGTGATGGCATCCCCCACCCGCAGCTCGCCGTCAGCCTGGTCGTCTGCAGAGTTCTGCCACTGTTGGCTCAGGGTGAGGTTGCTGGCACTCAGCCAGCGCCCGCCGACCGTCAGGGCGGGGTCGGGCAGGGCGGCGGCAAAGCGTTGGGGGCGGGAGGTGAGGGTGAGCGGCTGTGATCTCCCATCAGGCTGGGCGACCGTGACGCGCACCGCAATGGCGGGGATCTCGAACTGGCCGGATTGCTGGGGATAGAGAGTCAGCTCCCAGCGCTGGTGCGACCAGGTTTCGCCATCGCGGCGCTGGGTGAAGTTGGTCGCCAGTTCGCTGCGCTGTTTGACCATGACCCCAGGCAGCTCGAACTGGCCGATGCGGGTGCCAGCGGTAAACCAGCGGTTGGTGGCCAGCTCCAGATAGAGGGTGATCTGCTGATTGACGGCATAGGGGGCGTTGTTTTCTCCCTGATCTTTCAGCCAGCTCTTGAGGGTCACCTGAGCCGCTGGCGCGCGCTCCTGTGCAGCGGCAGTCGCGGGCAGCAGCATGGCCGCGAGCCACATTGTTCCGAGCAACAGGGTGATGGCGAGCTGCGTCCGGTAGTTAGTGCGCATGGGCAGGCTCCTCGTGGCTGGCGACCCGCGGTTGACGTGATCGCTGTTGCTGCTCCTGCAACTGCAGGCGGAATTTGGCCTGCAGGAAGTCGCCCGGGTCAGATTCGACCCGGCGCAGCCATTTTTCGGCCTGGGCCGGATTGGCCAGGATCTGATCCGCCGTCAGGGTTTCCCGCTCCATCAGGGCGGCGGGGACTTTCTCCTCGGCCCCCTCGGCGGTGCGCGGTTCATCCTCGGGCAGTTCACGGGAGTGATCCGGGCCGTCCGGGGTGCCGGTCTGGCTCTGGCTGGCGCGATTGATCTCGTCAACGATCCCGCACATCACCCGATAGTTGTTGGCGGCCGCATTGCGCACCACGGGGTCGCTCGCTTCATCCGACAATTGCCGGAACAGGCTGCGGGCGGCCAGATATTCGCGCTGTCTGGCGAGGGCGTTGCCGGCATAGAGCAGCGCCTGTTCGGAGTCGGCTTGCAGGAAGGCAGACTGGGCCAGCGCAAACTCGGCGCCATAGTAGTAGGCCACCCCTTTGTAGAAGGGATCCGCATAGTGTTTCGCCGCTTCCAGATAGTCGCCCTGCTGGAAGTACCACTGCCCCTGTTGATCCGCGGTGAGCCAGAGATCGAGCCACTGCTGTTTCAGCCCCTGTGCCCAGTGGTTGCTGGTTGGCGCTTGCGGCTCGGGCGGTGCTAGCGAGAAGGTGGTGGCTTGCACTGGTGTAGTCTGCAACAGGGAGAGACCGACCGCCGCCACCAGACTCCACTGCACCAGCCAGCCCTTGCGAAACCACAGTAGCAGCAGGGCGACCACTGGAAACAGCAGATAGTAGCCCATGTCCTGCCAGGGCATCAGGGAGTCGCTGTGGATCTGAAAGTGGCGAGCCACTGCGCGGTTGATGTCCGCGACGTCCCCATTATCGACCGTCATGGTAAACAGGGAGCCATCGCTGTCGCTGGCCAGCTGCCGCAGAGAGGCGAGCTCCAGCGGGCGCTTGCCGCGTTGCGCCGGATCGCCGGCAGCCAGGATCAGCAGTTGGTGGGATTGGCCACGGAAATAGTCGGCCAGCGGGGCGATGGCGGACGGGCTGATGCCATCGCTGATCAGCAACACGGTGCTGCCTCGCTCATCGGCCAGCAGATCGGTGAGCAGGGGGATCACCTGCTCGGTATGTTTGCCCGCTTTGGGCATGATTTCGGGACGAATGGCGGCGAGAAAGGGGGCAAACACGGCGGTGTCGCGGGTCAGCGGCATGGCGGTGTGGGCCGAGCCGGCAAACACCACCAGACCGCTGCGTCCGCCGCCGCGGGTCGCCAGCAGGTCGTTGATCTTTTGCTTGGCCCGCGCCAGCCGGTTGGGGGCGATATCCTCTTCCAGCATGGAGTCGCTGTTATCGAGCAGGATCAGCAGCGCCCCCTGATCTTCGCCAAAGGGGGAGGGCTCGCGGCTCCAGGTCGGGCCGGTGCAGATCAGGATGGCGAGCCCCATCAACAGCGCCAGCGCCTTGAGGGGCAGATTCTTTTTCCAGCCGGTTTCACCCAGCGTCAGCGCCTTGCGCAGATGTGCAGGCAGGCGCCGTTGCCAGTTGCCCGCCTCGTCCATGCGCCAGCGCAGCACCATGATGGCGATGAGGGGGAGATAGGCAAGCAGCCACCAGGGACGCAGCAAGTGGACATTCAACCAGAGTTGTTGCCAGAACAGGGTGTCAATCATGGGTGTCTCCTTGGCGAGCAGGGCGCAGGCGATAACGCCTGAGGGTCAACAGGGAAAAGAGACCGAGATAAAGGCCGACGCTGGCGGCGATCAGGTAGTGGTGCAGGCTTTCGCGGGTCTGAAAGCGGGTACTTTCATAGCGTTGTGGCTCCAGTTCACCGATCACCTGATAGGCGCGCGTCAGTTGCGCCTGATCGAGGGCCTGAAACAGCTGGCCACCGGTCAGGGTCGCCAACTGCTGCAGGGTGTCGAGATCGAGGGCCTGTTCGCCGACGGTGGCCGGATCCCCCATGGCGATGGTGTGCAGCCGCACCCCGTTGACCGCCGCCACCCGGGCCGCATCGCGGGGGCTGACAAAACTGCCGGTGTCGTTGCCATCGGTGAGGATGATGACGACCTTCTCCCGTTTGCTGGCCATCTGGGCATTCGGCTCATTGTGATCACTTTGGCGAAACACCTTGATCGCCAGCCCGATGGCGTCCCCCAGATGGGTGCTCTGACCCGCCATGGCGACATCGGTCTCCTGCAACAGGGCTTGCCAGGTATCGAGATCGGCGGTAAACGGCGCCTGGATAAAGGCGGCATCGCCAAACAGGATCAGCCCGAGTCGATCCCCCTCGCGCGTTGCAGCGAATTGTTCAAGCACCCCTTTGGCGGCGTCCAGTCTGCTGATCGGCTTGCCGGGATCGGGAGAAAAATCGGTCTCGGCCATGGAGCCGGAGAGATCCAGCACGATCATCACATCCCGCCCGAACCGCTCGCGCACTTGCGGGGGGCCATAGATGGTGGGTTTGGCCAGCGCCACCACCGCCAGCAACCAGACGGTGATCAGGGCGACCCGTTGCCACCAGCTGGGGGTGAGCTGGGTAGCCCCTTCTTGCGGCGGCTCATCCAGCAGCTCTATCAGCAGAGTGAAGAAGGGCACCTTGATGGCACTCTGCCGGGTGCGATAGGCCGGGATCAGGCGAAACACCAGCAGCGGCAGGGGCAGCAGCCAGAAGCAGTGGGGATGAGCAAACTCGAGACCGGCATCAAGCATGGCGGGCCTCCGTCGCCCGCGATGCGGTGTGAACGAGGGGCTGGTGATGGGCAAGCCAGTCGCTGCAGAGGGAAACCAGACAGAGCTGATCACTGACACTCAATACCACCTGATCACACACCAGCGATACCAGCCAGCGCTCCCCCAACTCGGTGGCGAAGCGGGGCTGCCGATCGGGCAGGGCGTTGTCGAGGGTCTGCAGCAGGGCCATGCCAAACAGTTTGGCGTGCCGTGGATCAAGGTGGGTCAACACCGCCTTGATGATATGAAACAGCCCCAGACTGGCCCCGGCATCAGACCAGTTGAGGGCGCGCAGGGCCGTCAGTGCTTCACGGCGGTAACGCTGCTGCCACCAGCGCTGCACCCTGTGATAGAGCCAGAGCAGCGCCAGCGCGCCCAGGAGTAGGGCAAGCAGCAGCCAGCCTGCAGTTTGCGGTTGCCAGCTGATGGCGTCAGGCATGGTCACATCCTGCAATTCGCGCAGCATATAGGTGCCGGGTAGCTTGTGGATCGTCACTGAGTTCCTCCCAAGGCGGTAATGAGATGGGCGAGGTGGTGGCCACTGGTGTCGAGGCAGATGAGTGGCAAGCCCTTGAGCGCCATCAAGCGCACCAGTTGATCTTTTTTCAGCTGTTGCTGGCGAGCCAGCCCCTGATCCAGCATGGGTAACTGTTGGGGGGCGATATTGAGCTGGTACTGACCATCCCCGACCACCCAGGGGGCATTGGCGGTGGTGGTTGTCGAGAGCGTCGCTTCGAGAGGATCGGCGATATGCAGGGCCAGCACATCGTTGTGCTGCTGCAAGTAGTTGAGGCGGGTCAGCTCGGCCTCGGTGACGCCTGCCCAGTCGCTGAGAAAGATCAGGGTGGCATTTTTCAACTTGAGGCGGCCCAGCATCGCCAGCAGCGAACCCAGCCCGCCCGCCTCGCTGTCATGGCTGGTCACCGAGAGGGCATGATTGGCGGCGCATAGCTGGCGCAACCTGGCCAGCCAGTGGCCACGGGATCGCTGGCCCCGCAGCCACTCCACGCCGTCACAACGCAGAATGGCGAGCCCGACCCGATCGTTTTCTTTCAGTACCTGCCAGCCGAGCAGGGCGGCCGCTTCGGCGGCCACCACCGACTTCATCACCTCCACCGAGGAGAAGAACATGCTGCTGCGCTGATCGACACAGAGGATCACGTGGCGATCTTTCTCTTCGCTGTAGCTGCGCACATGGGGGCGACCGGTACGCAGGGTCACTTTCCAGTCCAGGGTGCGAATGTCATCCCCCTGCTGGTAGTGGCGCAGCTCCTCGAAGTTGAGCCCCCGGCCGCGAAAACGGGACTGGTGGCGGCCGCACAGCACACTGCCGCTATTGAGCCGTGGCAACAGTGAAAACTGGCCGACCAGCCCCTGCAGCCGCACCAGCGTCAGGTAATCACAATGAATGCGCGGGTCGCCACCGGGCGGCTGTCCGCCATGGGTCAGCCCGTCATGAGATAAGGTGCGAGGATTCATGGCGTCACTTATCCGATGACGACGTGATCGAGCAGCGCCATCACCACTTGGTGGTGATCCACCCCTTGTGCCAGCGCGTCATAACTGAGGGTAAAGCGGTGGCCGAGTACGCTGGGCACCATGGCGCGCACATCGTCGGGCAGCACGTGATTGCGGCCCTGTAGCCAGGCATAAGCGCGGGCGCACTTGTCGAGCGCAATGGAGGCGCGGGGGCTGGCGCCGACCGCAAGCCACTGCGCCAGATCGGCGTCCGGATAGCGGTCGGGATGGCGGGTCGCCATCACCAGCGCGATGATGTAGTGCTCCACCAGCGGCGAGATGGTCATGGCCGAGAGCTCGGCCCGGGCCTGCAGGATCAGCTCGGGGGAGAGGGGGGCGAAATGTGCGCCCTGCTGGCGGTTGCCACGCTCTTCGGCCCGCACCAGCCGAATGATCGCCAGCTCGGCCTCGTCGTCGGGATAGGCCACCGACACCTTGAGGGCGAAGCGGTCCATCTGGGCTTCCGGCAGCGGGTAGGTGCCCTCCTGCTCGATGGGGTTCTGGGTCGCCAGCACCATAAAGAGTTCCGGCAGGCGGTGGCTCTTGTCACCGACGGTGACGGTGCCCTCGGCCATGGCTTCGAGCAGTGCGGCCTGCACCTTGGCCGGTGCGCGGTTCACCTCGTCGGCCAGTACGATGCTGTTGAAGATGGGGCCTTGCTGGAAGCGCAACTGGTGGGCCCCCTCGTGCTCCTGATACATCTCGGTGCCGGTCACATCGGAGGGGAGCAGATCGGGGGTGAACTGAATGCGGCCAAAGCTGGCGTTGAGCGCCTCGGCCAGCGCCTTGACCGAGCGGGTCTTGGCGGTACCGGGCAGACCTTCGAGCAGCACATGGCTATTGGTCAGCAGGCCGATGACCAGGGCGCGGATCACATGGGACTGGCCGACCACGCTTTGACCAACCTGTTCGATGAGTTGAGAGATCTGTTGTTGCAAGGGGTTCATAGCGGTTTCCACTGAGTGCGTATAACGAGGCAAAGCGAGGGGGCTGGCAGGGGCGCCAACCGGTTTTCACTTTCCGCACGGTTCGGGGGAGCGGTGCGGAAAGTGAAAACGCCCATCAATACATTGATGGGCGTTGGCGTCAGCACCTTACTTGATGGTGGCGACTTTTTGCTTGAGTGCGTCCAGCTCTGCCAGTTTGCCTTTCAGCATCAGGCTCTGAGAGCTGATGGTGGCCGGGTTCATCTGGAAGCTCTGCTGCATCGGGTAGCCTGGCAGGGTGTCGAAGAACCCTTTCAGGATGCCCTGTACCGGCACGAACAGCCACATGTTGTCACCCATCCAGCGCATGTACATGCCTGACTCGTGCGGTGCCTTTTCGAACGGGTCGGCACGCAGGTTGATGATTTGCGGCCAGTTCGGGATCTCGCGGGTGGCATCGGAGATGTTGCCCTGCATGGTGGCGAAGTTCAGCTTGAAGTCATTCCAGCGCACGGCGTTCAGCTCGCCGTTGGCAGAGAAGTAGAGCATGGAGTTGCGCGGTGCGGTCTCGGTTTTACCAGACAGGTACGGCATGAAGTTGTAGCCGTCCAGGTGGACGCGCCACTCTTTGCCGTTGGCCTTGTAGCCTTTGGCCAGCTTCTCTTTCACGTCCGGCACGCCAGCGGCAGCCAGCAGGGTCGGCATCCAGTCCTGGTGCGCCATCATGGCGTTGACCTTGGTGCCCGGCTTGATCACGCCCGGCCAGCGAACCAGCTGGGGCACCCGCATTCCGCCTTCCCAAGTGGTGCCCTTCTCACCGTAGAACGGGGTGGTACCGCCATCCGGCCAAGTAGCTGTTTCGGCGCCGTTGTCGGTGGTGTAGATCACGATGGTATTGTTGGCGACACCCAGCTCGTCCAGCTTGTTGAGCAGGATACCTACGTGGTCATCGTGCTCCAGCATGCCATCGGCATAGATGCTGACGCCGGATTTGCCCTGATACTTCTCTTGCAGGCGGGTCCAGACGTGCATACGGGTGGCGTTGTGCCAGATAAAGAAAGGCTTCTTGGCCTTGACCGCTTTATCCATGAACGCCAGAGTGGATTCGAGGAACTCTTCGTCAGCATGCTCCATGCGCTTGCGGGTCATGGGGCCGGTATCTTCAATCTTGCCGTCGGCAGAGGCCTTGATCACGCCACGCGGGCCGTACTTCTTCTTGAATTCCGGATCTTTCGGGTAGTAGTAAGTTTCCGGCTCCTCTTCCGCGTTCAGGTGGTAGAGGTTACCGAAAAACTCGTCGAAGCCGTGCTTGGTCGGTAGATGCTGGTCACGGTCACCCAGGTGGTTCTTGCCGAACTGAGCGGTCATGTAACCCTGCTCCTTGAGCAGATCACCGATGGTGGGAGTCCACTCCGCAATACCTTGGGTAGAGCCCGGCATGCCGATGGTCAACAGACCGGTACGGAACGGCTCTTCACCGGTGATAAAGGCGGCGCGACCGGCGGTACAGGATTGCTGACCGTAATGATCGGTAAAGACAGCACCTTCGCTGGCGATACGGTCGAGGTTCGGGGTCTGGTAGCCCATCATGCCCTGGTTGTAGGCGCTGATGTTCCAGTAGCCGATGTCATCACCCATGATCGCAAGAATGTTGGGTTTGGCGGCGGCTGCGGCACTCCCGGCAGTGGCCATTAATGCAAGGCTCATTGCTATTTTGTTTAAATTAATGGCCATTATTGGCTCAACTCCTAATCTGATGTGAATGTTTACACAAAGCGGTCTGATGAAAACCGGGAATACCTATCGACAGGGCGGAAATATCAGCCATCACCAATAACATAGACAGGCGTGGTGTTATCTCGTAGCTCACCTTGACCGGAAAATAGCGGGGCGAAATCCGTCGGGTTGACCCATCAGTTTCCACAAAACAGCGTTCAACAGTCTCACTCTATTGAGCGGTTATCTCTCTGTCGCCTTATAG
Source organism: Aeromonas sp. YN13HZO-058 (assembly GCF_001921245.1). Taxonomy (NCBI): domain Bacteria; kingdom Pseudomonadati; phylum Pseudomonadota; class Gammaproteobacteria; order Aeromonadales; family Aeromonadaceae; genus Aeromonas; species Aeromonas sp. YN13HZO-058. The sequence goes on from NZ_MQSY01000056.1 coordinate 24,568, forward strand.
CGAATATAACTGGTGGTTATCCGGTGTGTTTTTAGCCTGTTTGGGAGCGCCATCCCATACAACACAAGGGGCACGGGCGGTGCGGGGCCCTGTCGTCAACGGGTGCTGCTTAATGGGCGGGGTGACAGGGATCACATCTCGGGTAATAAAGCGGTATTCAAATCAGGGGAAATAAACAGCCGTGTTTATTGGGTATTTTTGCCAGAGCGACACTTTAATTTAAATTAACTGACACTTAAGCAAAGCAGGGTGGTGGTTTATTAAGCTCGCCCGCGTTTTTAAATATGAGTCAGTTAGCCATCGAACAGGCGGCCTGGCACGTTCATTATTTAACTGAAAAATAATGGACAGATTGAGAATGCGGTTTATCGCAAGCTGTGAGCTTCAGTGTGAGTGCGAGTTTGTGAATGTTGGGGCCGATATCCGCCGAAAAGGGTGAGGCAAAGGCGCGTGCTATTGACTAAATTGATAGACAGTAAGGAGCAAAACGACTCCAACCTTCAACTATCACATCCCATGGGATACGGATCATGGACAGAGTACAACGCGCAGCCCCCTTTTCGTTGCAAGTAGATCTCAGACAGGTGGTTTATGCCCTGTCAGCCTCGCTGGACTTGGTGGGCATTGGCGATGTGGCCCACGGTAAACGCGTCGGGATCATGGCCGCCGAGTGCAGCCGGGGGCTGGGGATGAGTGACGCCGAGCGCTGTCTGCTGTTCGAGCTGGGGGTGTTGCATGATATCGGTGTCTCCTCGACCATCACCCATCACCATCTGGTCAGCGAGTTCGACTGGGAGTCCTCCCAGCGCCACTGCGAGGTGGGGTATCAGCTGCTCAAGGATTTCCGTTTGCTGGCCCCGCTGGCGCTGCCTATCCGTTATCACCATACCCACTGGCACCTGTTGCGCGAGATGGCCGATGTGGACTCCAGGGTTGCCCGTCAGGCCAACCTGATCTTTCTGGTGGATCGCTGTGATGCGCTGGCTGCCCCTCATTACGCTGACGGCTCGCTGTTGATGCACACCGACGAGATCCGCGCACGGCTGCAGGATTGTCGTGACGAGTTCTTTGCCCCAGAGCTGGTGGATGCCTTCCTCAAGGCATCCTGCTCGGAGGCATTCTGGTTGCAGTTGGAGGCTAGATCCATCAATGACTACATGCTGGAGATGTTGCAGGTGCGAGAGCCCTGTCTGACCTCGAACGGGGAGCTGAAAGCGCTGGCGCGGATCTTCTCCGGCATCGTCGATGCCAAGAGCCCCTTTACCATGACCCACTCTCTCGGGGTGAGTCGCTTGTCTCGTGCGTTGGCGGAACAGATGGGGGTGGGTGCCATTCACTGCGACATGCTGGAGATCGCCGGGTTATTGCACGATCTGGGCAAGCTCAGGGTACCGGATGAAATCCTCGACAAGCCTGCCAGCCTGACGAAAGAGGAGCGTGCCGTTATCAAGGCCCACAGCTTCGAGACTTACCAGATCCTGCGCCACATCGAGGGTTTTGAAGAGATTGCCTGCTGGGCGGCCTATCACCATGAGGAGCCGGACGGGGAGGGCTATCCGTTCCATCTGCCAGCATCCGCCATGGCGCCGGAAGCGCGTATTTTGCGGGTGGCCGATATCTTTCAGGCGATGGTGCAGGACCGACCTTACCGACGCGGGTTGCCAGCTCGTGATGCGTTGGCCTTTTTGCAACAACTGGCGGATCAGGGACGGGTCGATCCCGCCGTAGTGGCGGTGCTGGCTGACCACCTGCCGCAGATGATGATGGCGGCGATCCCGACTCGCGAGGAGGTGCATGCAATATGTTGAGGGAGGGTTGGTCACTGAACCATCTTGCAGTGAGCCAGCTATGCTTGGAACAAGCCGTGCAGAATGCCGTATCGGTATGTAGAAGAGAGCTTGAATGACCATTAGGGGACAGATATGGAATCGCTAAAAGCCAAGGATTATATGCAGAGCAGACCCATCACCTTCACAGCCGACATGATGGTGCAATCTGCGGTCGAAAAATTTCTGAACAGCCATCAGCTGGGTGGGCCGGTGGTAGATGAGAAGGGCCATCTGATCGGCTGGATCTCCGAGCAGGATTGTATCGCCGTGATGCTCAAGGAGGCCTACCACTGCGAGCAGGTGGCACAGGTCAAGGATGTGATGCGCAAAGAGGTGCTGACGGTGAGGCCCGATACCAGCATTTTGACGCTGGCCGAGATGATGATGGGGCAAAAGCCGAAGATCTATCCGGTGGTGGAGGAGGGACGCCTGCTCGGTGTTATCAATCGTCACAACGTAATACAAGCGATTCACGCCCAGCTCACCACCTGTTTTGTCCATCACACCCACGGTTAACCCTGTTTTCCCTCTCTCCCAAGGCAAGCTGCGGCTTGCCTTGGTTATTTCAGACGCAGCCTTTATAGATGTTATGCCATCTTACAATAATTGTTTTGCCATGTATGAGGATCGGCCAATCTCTCTGTCTTCCCATGTATTGCGCTACGTTAAGGCTTGCACCGTCTCCGCTCGCTCTTTAGGATCGCTCCCAGCTTATCGATATGGCCCCTCTGGGCACCTATTTAAGGAATTCGTACCTTGTCTCTCTCTATCGAGGCGCTGCGCCGCCGTCTCTCTGCCTGCATGAATCTCGACGCCCGCCGCCTTTCCAGCCGTCTGCACGGGGTCAAGAAGCTGCCTGAAGGCAAACAGGCCGCCGTGCTTGAGACCATTTCCGCTGATCTTGATGCCGCGCAAGCGCGTTACCAGTCCCGTCTGGCCGGTGTACCCAAGGTCACTTATCCGGACAATTTGCCGGTCAGCCAGAAGCAGGCGGAGATCGCCAAAGCGATCAGTGAGCATCAGGTGGTGATCATCGCCGGTGAAACCGGCTCGGGCAAAACCACCCAGATCCCCAAGATTTGTCTGGCGCTGGGGCGCGGAGTGAAGGGCTTTATCGGCCACACCCAGCCGCGCCGTCTGGCGGCCCGTACCGTGGCGGCCCGTATCGCAGAAGAGATGGAGTCAGAACTAGGCAACTACGTGGGTTACAAGGTGCGCTTTACCGATCAGGTGAGCGAGCAGACCCACATCAAGCTGATGACCGATGGTATTCTGCTGGCGGAGATCCAGAACGACAGGATGCTCACCCAGTACGACACCATCATCATCGATGAGGCCCATGAGCGCAGCCTCAACATCGACTTCATCCTGGGCTACCTCAAGCAACTGCTGCCACGGCGCCCGGATCTCAAGGTGATCATCACCTCGGCCACCATAGACCCGCAGCGCTTCTCCCGTCATTTCAACAAGGCGCCGGTGATCGAGGTCTCCGGTCGCACCTATCCCGTGGATGTGCGTTATCGCCCCCTGTTTGTTGATAAAAAAAGCAGCGACAAGAGTGAAGGGCTGGAGGAGCGCGACGAGCTGCAGGGGATCTTCGATGCGGTTGAAGAGCTGGCCCGGGAAGGGTTGGGGGACATCCTCATCTTCATGAACGGCGAGCGGGAGATCCGCGATACTGCCGATGCTCTGCGCAAGCTCAACCTGCGCGATACCGAGGTGCTGCCGCTCTACGCCCGCCTCTCCAACGCCGAGCAGAACAAGGTGTTCCAGCAACACGCAGGTCGGCGCATCGTGCTGGCCACCAACGTGGCGGAGACCTCGCTGACGGTGCCGGGCATTCGTTACGTGATCGATCCGGGCACCGCCCGCATCAGCCGCTACTCTTGGCGCACCAAGGTACAGCGCCTGCCCATCGAGCCGGTCTCCCAGGCCAGCGCCAACCAGCGTAAGGGTCGCTGCGGCCGGGTTGCGGACGGTATCTGTATTCGCCTCTACTCCGAGGAGGATTTCAACAACCGCCCGGCCTTTACCGACCCCGAGATCCTGCGTACCAACCTGGCGTCCGTCATCCTGCAGATGCTGGCGCTCGGCCTTGGCAACATGGAGGCGTTCCCGTTCGTCGAGCCGCCGGAGTCGCGCCATATCAAGGATGGCCTGACCCTGCTCAAAGAGCTGGAGGCGGTCAAAGAGCTGCCTGGCACCCGGGATCAGGAGCCGAAACTACAGCTGACCGAAACCGGTCGCCAGCTCTCGCGCATCCCCCTTGATCCACGGCTTGCCAAGATGGTGATCACGGCGGCGCAAACCGGCTGCCTGAGCGAAGTGATGGTGATCACCGCGGGCCTCAGTATTCAGGATCCCCGCGAGCGGCCCATGGAGAAGAAGCAGGCCGCCGACGAGCAACACAGACGCTTTGAAGACAAGGATTCCGACTTCCTCGCCTTCGTTAACCTCTGGAACTACCTGAAAGAGCAGCAGGATCTTCTTGGCAGCAACCCGTTCCGCCGCATGTGCCAGAAGGAGTTCCTCTCCTACCTGCGGGTGCGCGAATGGCAGGATATTCATTTCCAGCTGCGCCAGACGGTGAAAGAGCTGGGCTTTAAAGCCAACCATGAACCGGCGGATTTCAAGACGGTACATTGCGCGCTGCTGACCGGCCTCTTGAGCCACATCGGCAACAAGGATCTGGAAAAGCCCGAGTTCCTTGGCGCCCGCAACGGCCGCTTCCACCTGTTCCCGGCCTCGGGCCTGTTCAAGAAGCCGCCCAAGTGGGTGATGGCCGCAGAATTGGTGGAGACCTCGCGCCTCTACGCCCGCATCAACGCCAAGATTGAGCCCGAGTGGGTGGAGCCGCTGGCAGGCCACCTCATCAAGCTGCACCACAGCGACCCCCACTGGTCGAAGAAAAATGGCGCCGTGATGGCCAAGGAGAAGGTGACGCTTTATGGCCTGACCCTGGTCAATGAGCGCACCATCAACTTCAGCCGCCTCGATCCGGCGCTGTGCCGCGAGCTGTTTATTCGCCGCGCGCTGGTAGAGGGGGATTTCGAGACCCGCCACCGCTTCTTCAGCGATAACCGCAAGCTGTTGGCCGAGGTGGAAGCGCTGGAGCACAAATCCCGGCGTCGGGACATTCTGGTGGATGACGAGGACTTGTTCCGCTTCTACGATGCCCGCCTGCCGGAGGAGGTGATTTCAGCCCGCCACTTCGATAAGTGGTGGAAAGAGGCGCAAAAGCAGGATCCCGAGCTACTCAACTTCGAAAAAGAGATGCTGATGAAGGGGGATGCCGCCCATATCAGCGATCTCGACTACCCCAACTTCTGGCAGCAGGGGCGACTCAAGCTCAAGCTGAGCTACCAGTTTGAACCGGGGGAGGCGGCGGATGGCGTGACCTTGCATATTCCGCTGCCGCTGCTCAATCAGGTGGAAGTGAAAGGGTTTGAGTGGCTGATCCCCGGGCTGCGCCATGAGCTGCTGGTCGCCCTCATCAAGTCGATGCCAAAGCCGATGCGCAAGAACTTCGTGCCAGCGCCGAACTACGCCGACGCGCTGCTCGCCACCCTCAACCCGGAGCAGGGGCCGCTGTTGGACGAGATGGAGCGCCAACTGCGCCGCATGACCGGTGTCACTGTACCTCGCGAATCCTGGGACTGGGCTGCGGTGCCCGATCACCTGAAACTCACCTTCCGGGTGGTCGATGACAAGCACAAGAAGGTGGCGGAAGGCAAAGATCTGGAGGCGCTGAAAGAATCCCTGCGCGGCAAGGTGCAGGAGACCTTGTCGCAAGTGGCAGACGACGATATCGAGCAGTCCGGCCTCACCCTGTGGAGCTTTGGCGAGCTACCCCAGGAGTACAGCCAGAAGCGCGGTGGTTTTGAAGTGAAAGCCTATCCGGCACTAGTGGATGAGAAAGATTCGGTCTCCATCCAGTTGGTAGAGAGCCCGGTGGCCCAGCAACAGCTGATGTGGGCCGGCCAGCGCCGACTGGTGCTGCTCAATGTGCCATCTCCCATTAAATACCTGCAGGAGAAGCTGCCCAACAAGGCCAAGCTCGGGCTCTACTTCAACCCGTTTGGCAAGGTGGCGGAGCTGATTGACGACTGCATCGCCTGTGGCTGCGACAAGCTGATCGAGCAGCATGGCGGGCTGGCCTGGGACGAGGCCGGTTTCGAGGCGCTCAAGGAGTATGTCCGCGCCGAGCTCAACGATGCGGTGGTGGAGGTGGCCAAGCAGGTGGAAGCGGTGCTGACCCTCTCCCATGAGATCAAGAAGCGGCTCAAGGGCAAGATGCAGCTCGACACCGCCTTTGCCATGTCGGATATCCAGCTGCAGCTGAGCAATTTGATCCATAAGGGCTTCGTCACCGAGACCGGTTGGCAGCGACTGCCTGACTTGCTGCGCTATCTGCGTGCCATCGAGCGACGTCTGGAGAAACTGGCCATCGATCCCAACCGGGATCGGGTCTACATGCTCAAGGTGCAGAGTGTGGAGTCCGAGTACAAGGCGCTACTGGCCAAGATCCCCAAATCCCAGCTGATCCCGGCCGAAGTAGCCAACATCCGCTGGATGATCGAGGAGCTGCGGGTGTCGTTCTTTGCCCAGAATCTGGGGACTCCGTATCCGGTCTCCGATAAACGGGTGCTTAACGCCATCGCTCAGTGCTAAGCTGCTATCTAACTGTTTTAACAGCACGATAGCGCGTGATGAGAAGGGGTTGCCAGGCAGCTGGCGCCCTTCAAACCGCAAGTCAGGGAGGCAAGGATGCTGGGGATCTGGTTGAGTGTGGCGCAGGTGGTGATCAGCGGTTACCAACCCATCGCGGAACAAACCTGGGTGCAGTTGAACCCGGAATATTACCCGCTGGCGCGCACGCCGCCTGCGATGTTTGTGGCCTGGCGTGGCAATCAGTTCCCGCCGCTGGCCCAGAAGCAGAAGCATGGTCGCTGGCAGATCCTCTTTCCCGCCCGGCTGGTGCCTCCCTTCGATCTGTTCGAGGGGGAGGCAGAGCTCTCCAAAACTTATCTGGCAAGGCTGCGGCGCATCGATGAGATGGCTTACGGGGTAGCACCGGGCCAGGCGGTTGCGGTGGGTGCAATCGTGCAGCAGGGCAGTGGTTTCCCTGGTTATAGCGCGCAATCCATCGCGCCTTTTATTGCCGAGTTCCGAACACCCCAAGACGCGTTCGGTGGTGTCGATATTCCCACCGACACCGACACCGACACCGACGAGAGCGAACCTCTGCTGGCTCAGTTAGGCGTGACGTTTCGCACCGCGGGGATGACTGGCGCAGATGCGTTGATTGGGGGGGGGATGGCGCTCGCCAGCAGTACGGCTAGCTTATCCACTGGCAGTGACGCCATGCTCACCCTCTCGGATCCGGCAGCCGGCGGCCCACAAACCGTGTGTCATCAGGTCGCGGCGGGGGAGACCCTGTGGCGCATTGCCAATCAGCTCTCCAGTGCCAAGGGGGTCGATACCTACAGCTATTTGCTGGCGCTGGTAGCGGAGAATCAACCACGGCTTGGCAAGAGCATTCGGGTCAGAACGGGGGAGGGTCTTTACTGCCCGCGTGCCGAGACCCTGGCGCAGTTTGATGCCCTGAGCCCGGCCCAGCGTCAGCAGCAATTTGCCCGGCTGGAGCAGGGGCGCTAAATGCAGAGTCGGTACCTTGTATCCGAATTTGGCCCGTGGTAGTATTCGCGCTCGTTTTGCGAGGTGCTGACCGGTCGCAGTTAGCACCATAAATTCATCCAAAAGAGATACACACTATGTCTTTCGTATTCCAAGCTGAAGTCCGTTCTGACCTGGGGAAAGGTGCGAGCCGCCGCCTGCGTCAAGCTGACCAAGTTCCTGCCATCGTTTACGGTGCAGGCAAAGAAGCCCTGTCCATCACTGTTGACCACAAGAAAATGGTTCTGGCTCAAGAGAAGCCGGAATTCTATGAGTCTGTACTGACTCTGGTTATCAACGGTGAAGAAGTTAACGTAAAAGTGAAAGCTATCCAGCGTCACCCGGTACGTTACAAGCTGATCCACCTGGACTTCGTTCGCGTTTAATAGCGAACCGTCAGGTTGAAGAAAGGCCACTCTCAGGAGTGGCTTTTTGCTATCTGGCATCTGGTGAGCGGGCTGAAAGGACTACCTGATCAGCTACCGCAAGCCGGTTATCCCAGCTGGCTCAGCGCCTGTTGGCAGCGCTGCTCGGCGGCATCCAGCTCCAGCAGCACCATCCTGATATCTTCCATCTGCTGTTGCAGTGTCTCCCGTTTCTCCTCAACCAGTCCCAGCATGGTCTGCAACTGGGTGCGGCTGCTCTTGTCGGCATCATAGAGATCGAACAGCTCGCGGATCTCGGCGAGGCTGAACCCGAGCCGCTTGCCGCGCAAGGTGAGCTTGAGGCGAACCCGATCCTGCTTGCTATAAATGCGGGTCTGTCCCTCTCTGGCGGGGTTGAGCAACCCCTGATCCTCGTAGAAACGGATACTGCGCGTTGTAATATCAAATTCCCGGGCCAGCTCACTGATGCTGAAGCGCCGTCCTTCATCCTTGTTGTTCATACAGACTTCTTGGCGAACTAAATCCTGTCTGCACCTTACCTAAACGTAAACTGCACTGCAACTCTTGTTCCATCGCGTCAGAACCCCTATGTTATGGCCATGTAACAAACAGAGGTTGGCAAATGGATATTGCAATTGTGGCGGCAAAACGGACTCCGATGGGGGCGTTTCAGGGGGCATTGGCTGAGGTAACGGCGCCTGAGTTGGGAGCCTGTGCCATCGAGGCGGCACTGCAGCAAAGCGGGCTGCGTCCGGAGCAGGTCGATGAAGTGTTTATGGGCAATGTGCTGGCTGCGGGCGTGGGGCAAGCGCCCGCCAGGCAGGCGCTGTTGAAAGCGGGGCTGCCAGATGGTGTGCCCGCTACCACCATCAACAAGGTGTGCGGCTCCGGCATGAAGGCGGTGATGCTGGCGGCGGATACCATTCGTCTGGGGGATAACCGGGTGGTGGTGGCGGGGGGGATGGAAAGCATGAGTCGTGCCCCCTATCTGCTGGATAATGCCCGCAGCGGCTTTCGGATGGGGCATCAAAAGGTGCTGGATCACCTCTTCCTCGACGGTTTGCAAGATGCCTATGACGGCCAGCTGATGGGGATACATGCCCAGCGCAGCGCCGATCAGGCCGGTTTGACCCGCACTGCCATGGATGAGTTTGCCCTTGCGTCGTTGCAGCGTGCCCGCGATGCACAGCAAGCAGGCGCGTTTGCATCCGAGCTGGCAAGTATCTATCGCGGTGATCGCTTGTTGCTGGCCGAGGACGAACAACCGGGCAAGGGCAGACCGGAGAAGATCCCGACCCTTAAGCCTGCATTTGGCAAGGAGGGCACCATTACGGCGGCCAATTCGAGCTCCATCTCGGACGGTGCGGCGGCGCTGATATTGATGGATGGCGCCACGGCGCAAGCCTGGCAGGTACCTGTGCTGGCACGGATAGTCGGTTATCAGAGCCACGCGGCATTGCCCGCCGAATTTACCTCCGCGCCCATTGGCGCCATTTCACGGCTGCTGGCGCGTCTGGCATGGTCGGTGGAGGAGGTGGATCTGTTCGAGATCAACGAGGCCTTTGCCATGGTCACCATGCTGGCCATGAGCGGGATCGGCATCCCTCATCACAAGGTCAATGTGCATGGCGGGGCCTGTGCGCTCGGTCACCCGCTGGGGGCGAGTGGCGCGCGCATTCTGGTGACGCTGATCGCCGCGCTGCGGCAACGGGGTTTGCGGCGGGGAGTGGCTGCGCTCTGTATCGGAGGTGGGGAGGCGACAGCCATCGCGGTCGAGGTGAATGACGCGACGAATTAGTCGGTGGCTTCCATCGCCAGCAGCTGTTCGTTGACCCAGGTGGTGGCGGCCAGATAGAGGTGACTCACCTTATCCTCGTTGAGCCCTAACTTTGCGGTTCTGGCCGTGACTCTTGACCAGTTGGCATTTTCGTAATCTTCACAAAACGCGAGGTAGAAACCGAGATTGCCTTTGCGTTCCAGCAGCGCCAGCCGAATATCTTCAATAAGGGGAATAGTGCCCAGCAGCTTGTCCATCGGCTGCTCCATCAGCACATCCAGCAGGGAGAAGAGACCGGTGATAAAGGCCTGTTGTGCCTGTTGGGTCGGGGCGTGAGCATGGGCCAGCAGCTCACAGAATCGGGCGCGGATCATCGACATCTGATAGAGCTCGGCGCTCTTGCCCTTGCCCGCGCTGGTCGCTGCCACCAGCGAGACAAAGCGCTTTAGCTGGGTGTTGCCCAGATAAATGGCCGCCTGGCGAAATGACGAGATGGGATTGGTATGGCCTTTGAGGTGGTTGACGTAGCGCAGCAGCTTGAGGGAGAGGGAGATATCCTGCCCGAGTAGCTGCTCAATCTTGTTGATATCAGGCTCTGTCTCGTTGACCACATTGAGCAGTTGCATCACCACGACCTGCGCCGGCTCCATGGTCGCTTGTTTGACCATCTCGGGGCGACTGAAGAAAAAGCCCTGGAACAGCTGGATCCCCAGCTGTTTGACCCGCTCGAACTCTGCCTTGTCCTCCACTTTTTCCGCCAGATAGGTGAGCCCCAGCGTCTGATGCCGCTGGATAAACACCTTGATCTGCAGCAGGGAGGTGGCGCGCAGATCAAACTTGATGATGTGGATAAAGGGGAGGAAGCGTTCCCAATCCGGTGACATGGTGAAGTCGTCGAGTGCCAGCTGATAACCCAGCGTGTGCAACTGCTTCACCTTTTCCAGCAGGGCATCATCCGGTGGGGAATCTTCCAGAATTTCGATCACCACTTTTTCGGGCGGCAGGCACTCTGCCAATCCCTCCAGCAGCAGTGAGTGGGGGAAATTGATAAAGCAGGGGCGGCCCCCCAACAGCTGATCGATATTCTGTTGCAGGAACTGTTCGACCACCAGGCGTGATGTCGCCTGCTGGGATGAGATACTCGGGAAGACATTATTCAGACTATCGCGAAAGAGCAGCTCATAGGCATGGGTATTGAGGTCTCTGTCGAGGATCGGCTGTCTTGCTACGTAGGAATACATGCCTTGCTCCAGTATGGGTACTGGGTTGATTTTATGGTGTTGCAGAACACTATGCCAGTATTCACCTTATTGAGTAAGGCAATAATTGGCATAGCGTTTTTCTACAGGGCAGGAAGTTAGAAGAAATAGCTCAATTGTGCACCAGCCAGCCAGGCATCCCCTTCGGAAGTGCCCTGGAAGGTGGAGGTCGTCAGCGGATTGCCCGGTTGCAGCTCCATTTTTTCGGTGACATCCACCTTTTTGCCATCGATCAGGGTCAGCCCCAGATCCACGGTCAGGTTGGGAGTGAACTGATACCCCATCCCCAGACTGTACCAGAGCCGATCGGCATCCGGGATGGAGATGGTTCGACGATCGGCTGGCACCGGGCTGGCGTCATAGGCCACACCGGAGCGCAGTTGCCACTGGGGAGTGACCTGATAGGTCATACCGACGGCATAGCGCCAGCTATCTTCCCAGTGCTCATCCTTGATATGCATGCTCTGCAAATTGTTTAGATCAGCTTCCAGCTGAACGAATTTGCTCCAGTTGGTCCAGTTCAGGCTGCCGTGGAGAGCCAGCTTGTCAGTCAGCTGATGGAATGCTGCCAATTCTGCCGTCGCGGGCAGTGGCAGATCCAGACTGCCGGTATCTCTGAGCTCGGTAACGGAGCCGTCTGCATTGGGTCGGCCCACAATCGCGTCACCCGAGAGCGTCAAATTGACATCGTGACGGTAGGAGAGGCTGATCCGGGTTTGCTCCGACAGTTCCAGCAAGGTGCCGACATTCCAGCCCCATGCCCAGCCATCCCCTTGCAGATGTTTTGCGATCAGGTTGCGAGAGGGGAAGGTGCCGCCGACCTCGCCTTCGCCCTGAATAGCGGAGATCCCGGCACCGATTGACCACATCTCATTGATCCGATAGGCGAGTGAGGTGCCCAGATCCATGGTCTTGATATCTGAGACATTGCCAAAGTGGCCTGCGCTGTAGTTATCCGGCATCTTGACGCCAAGACCGTAGTAAGAGGTTGCCGAGAAGCCGAGGCGCCACTGTTCGTTGAGTGGAATGATGAGATAGGCGTTGGGTACCCAGGCCGCGGCTGCAATATCGTGTGCACTGGCATCGGAAGTGACGATGCCGGGTTTGGTCGGCAAGCGGGTGTTGCCTTCAATATTGACATCAGGACTGACATAGATGGCGCCGCCAGAGAGCGCCATCTGATTGAAGCGGGTCATGGCAGCCGCATTGCGGGAGAGCACGCTGGCGTTATCCGCGATGGCGGCCTCACCGGCAAAGGCGCGTCCCAGGCCTGTAGCGGACTGTTCAGCCAGCTGGAACCCGGCGGCATGGGTCTGACCCGCGATCACCAGCAGAGCGATCGCGGACGGTTTGATGATGGGATGCATGACAAAATCCTTGCTGTTACCCGAAGGTTAAATAGGTCATATGAATGGAGGCAGGATTTTATATGGTATGACCAGCAAGGCAACGGACATGGTGGGTCTCAGGACAAAACAAGATTTAATGCTGGGGAGAAGCACTCTAATAGTTTGATTAAAAAAGAAAAATAAACACGTGTGTGCTACATCTGTGCGCTGAAATGGATTTTATGGACAAAAAAAGAGCGCCTGATGGCGCTCTTTCCATTTTATCAATAATCAGAACTTCATGTTGAACTGAGCAGAGGCCAGGAAGGCGTTGCCGTGGGAAGTACCCTGCCAGCGAGTAGTGCTGTCATGTTTTGGCAGACCTTCGTTGACGTCAACTTCTTTACCGTCCAGATAGGCCATACCAAAGTCAACGCTCATATCGGTGTTGATGTGGTAGGTGGCACCTGCGCTATACCAGATACGGTCTGAGTCGGGGATACTCAGGCTACGGTATTCGGCTTCGATCGGGCTATTGTCATAGGCAAAGCCCAGACGAGCTTCCCAGGCCGGATTGATATACCAGGTACCACCGATGGAATAACGGAGGGAATCTTTAAAATTCTCGGGTTTTTGCAAGCATTGGCCAACAATTGCGCCATCTTTACAGCCACTGCTGGTTGCTTTCAGTTCTTCAAACGCACTCCAGTCTGTCCAGTTGACGGAGTAATGAACTGCAAATTGCGGATTAAGACGGTGATAACCCGCAAATTCTGCCTGAGCTGGCAAATCCAGCTTCAGGTTACCATCTACGGTTTTAAATACAGGCTTGCCATTCTGGAGACCTGCTACGCCGGCAGTCGAGCCCTGAAAATCACCATCAAAGCTCATATCCACTTGTGAGCGATAAGTCAGAGCAAAACGGTGGTTTTCGTTGACTTCATAGAGAGTACCAACGTTCCACCCGAAGCCCCATGTGTCACCTTTGAGATGTGCGACGTTTGTATCTTTCGGGAGCCCGCTTAGATTAAAACCGGCAAAACGGTTGAGCTCCGCAGCACCGTAAACAGCGTTAATACCTGCACCAATGCTGAATTGTTCGTTGATACGATAGGCAATATTAGGGTTGATATTGAAGGTGACCAGCTCTGTATTGCCTGCCGCTGAACCCGCATTGAATGCCTCAGAATATTCGGTAGACAGGCCGTAATTTGAAAATAGGCCGATGCCCCAAGCCCATTGGTCATTCAGCGGCTGAATAAAATAAGAGGCGGGGACGAAAGCGGCAGGCGCAATACCACTTTCACTGGCTGGGAGAACCCCCCCTATTTTGCCCTCCACATCCACATCCGGTTTGATGTAGGTGCCGGAGACAGAGACCGCCATCTTGTCGAAGGTGGTCATGGCTGCAGGGTTACGGGCCAGTACGGAGGCGTTGTCGGCGATAGCCGCTTCACCGGCATAGGCGCGACCCAGACCGGAGGCCGAGTGCTCGTTCAACTGGAATGCCGCAGCATGGACTTGACCGGTGGCCAGCGCGATGGTGGCGGCAATCAGGCTCTTCTTGAAAATAGTTGTCGTCATGGTTTTCTCTCTTGTAGGCAGATTTTTTTGCCGATATTGGCTGCACGTTCAATGCAAACCCCGACAAAATCCGTTTTTATTTCAGCTTCTTCCCAATCAATTCTGGCGTGATTCTATGGATCTGGTAGGAGGTAAGAAATCAGACCAGTGACAGCAGAATACATAAAAGTGATCGATGTGTTAATCATTTGTTTTAACTTGCTGTTTAATTCATCAGTTTCATAGGGTAACGGCGGATTATTGACCTGGATTGCCGATCCAGGTCACAAAAATAATTTTGCCGATTTTTCGATATTTTGAGGCAAATGAGCGACAACGCGGGGGAAACGGTGGGAAACAGGCTGCCGCTCGTGACGGCTGCCTGTCATTCAGGTCTGGTCAGGCTTTGTTAAATGGCCCACTGCAGCTGTGACTGTAGTGCGCTGGCAACGGGTGCAAGTGGCTCTTTCATCTCGCCAATCAGCACCATATTGGCCCCTTTTAGCCGGACTATCTCCCCTTTGAGGGTGCCATCTTCAAAGTTGGCCTGTTGCAGGGTTAGCGGGACATGTTTGGGCACGATAAAGAGGGTGACTGGCCCCATCTCTCCCCTGATCACCATATGCAAAGCTGGCCCCTGATAAAACGAGCAGTGATTGACATAGGTCACCTTTAGTCCATCCATCTCCTTCAGGGTTGCTCCGTACATCTCCAGCTTGGCATTGATGCTCTGTAAATTGACCCGTTCATCGATACCCTGGATAAAGGGCGCTTCGCCATAGACGTGGGCCATGGCCACTTGTGCGAGGGAAAGAGCCGTGGGCGTCGTCTCTGGCAGCGTGATCCAGCGGGTGCTCATCCCCAGCAGGAAGGCGACCGATGCGGCCAGGGCGATCTGGCGCCAGGATGTCGATGTCCGGATCTTGACTGGCGCCATACCAAGGGGTCGGGATGGCGGCATATCATCTTGCGTGTCACTGTCTTGCAGCATGGCTTGCCTGAGCAGGATCCGCTCGGCCAGTCCGGCGGGGACCTCTACCTGCATGGCGCGCTTGAGGCTTCTGTCGAACTGCTTCATCTCGTCGAGGTAGTTCCGATTGGCCTGGCTGGCTTCAGCGGCTTTGAGAAAGTCCGGCTGTTGATCGTTGGGCTGGATCATGGCGTTGCGGCGAAATTCGAGTTCATCCATGTCCGTGTCCTCTTGCTTGGTTCTTCTGCTCCATCGCCTCCTTGATCTGGTTGCGGGCGCGAAACAGTCGGGTCATGACGGTGTTCTTGTTGAGGCCGAGCATCTCGGCGATCTCTTCACCACTGAATCCTCCCACGAGTTGCAGCAGCAGTGGCTCCTGATACTCCTCCGGCAGCCGGGCGATATGACGGTGTAACCACTCGTGCTCCATCTGCTGTTCGCTGTGCAGAACATCATGCTGGGGTTGAGGGTGATCGTCGAGATCCACCAGCTCCAGCTGTTTGCGTTCGAAGCGGCGGGCGTTCTCCCGTCTGAGGATGGTGATCAGCCACCCCTTGGCCGCCTTGTCATCTTGCAGGGTATCGATCGCCTTCCAGGCACGCAGGAAGGCCTCTTGCACCAGATCTTCCGCCACGTTGGGATCCCGGGCCAGCCAATAGGCATAGCGGTAGAGATCGCCGTGCAGTGCATGAACCAGTGCTTCAAATTTGGTTTGTTTGTCAGCCATGGGATCAGAGACCGGCGAAGTGGCCGGATCATTTCCACCAATATGCTGCCGAGCACGTTTTTTTCTAAAAAACAGCAGTGCCATAGGGCAATCCTTGTCAGGGGGCGTGGCGGCGGGAGCGAGAATCCCCGTGCGCCAGCAGGTAAATCAGGTGCGCAATACCGGCGCTTTCATCAGCCCTGAGGGTACGCGCCAGAGTGCGCCACTCGATGGGCTGGCCAGAAGAGGGCCGGGAAAAACAGGCTCGCTCGAGTTCACCAAGCGCGTTGCCGACCCGATTATGCCCAGCGCCAGGCAACTGGCCTGATTGATAACAGGGGACTTGCCAGCGCAAACTCGCCCACTGGATCAGCGCCTTGCGACTGGCATCCGGCTGATGTTGGCCAAGGGCGTGCTGCAGTCGATAGAAGGCGTGCCAGCGGGGCCCGTGGCGCCATAGTGCACGCAGTGCCAGGGCCAGTACGACCCACCAAAGGCTCTCTCGCAGCGCCATCTGCGGGCGCTGATCACCCGGTTGCGAACGTGTAGCTGGCTGGAACGTCAGCTTGATGGCGGGCAGGCTGGCCTGCTCAATCCGGCCACTTTGGGTATTAAACCAAGGAAGGTCAATGGGGGGGAGCTGATAGTCGCCGCTCTGCTCCGCGACCAGGGTCTGGCGCCATTGCCGCTCAAACAGCAGCTTGCCATCGCGGTAACGCTCCTGCTGTTGCTCACCATCGGGATGGGCCTGCACGCCGGTGGGCAGTTGATGGGCCATCAGGGGGGCAAGCTGGATCTGGCCGCTGTCACCATTTTCCATGGTCAGGGTGAGGATCCGGATCAGCGGTTCACCCACTTCGCCCGTGGTGGCCGGTTCAAGCCGTTGGCTCAGGGTCAGCCGGGTGGCCACCGGCGTGGCGGGGGCCTTGTCCACCCTCACCTCGAGTGGTGCCGCGCGGGCCGAGAGTCGTTGCGCCTTGCCCCCTTGCTGCGTGAGCCGCCCCTGCAAGCGGGGTGAGTCGAGGTGCCAGAGCCCCGGCGCCTTTGCCTGAACGAGCCAACTGCGGGTGAGCCTGCCGGGCAGACCCGCCTGAGCGGGAGCGATCCACTCATCGCTACCGAGGCGACGGATGGTGAAGTAGGCAGAGCTGAGCTCGCTCAGGGCCGGGTTTTGCATGCTGGTGGGCAGCCACAGGATCAGTCGGTAGATCACCGGCTGGCCGGGATAGAGCGGGCCCTGATGATCAAGGCTGGCCTGCATCTCGAGGGGCGAGGGTGCCTCCGGCTGTGGCAGCGCGGCTGTTTTCGCCTCTCTCAGTGGCAGGGTGAGCGAGGGGGTGAACTCATTTCCCAGCTTGAGCGGGGCAATCACCACCTCTGTATCAGTGGGTGAATTGCTCTGGTGCAGCGGGATCTGCCAGCGAGTCAGTTGTTGTACCGAGGTCGTGACCCGGCTCATGGTCACTCTGCCCACCGCAAACTGGCGCAGTAGGGGGGTGAGCTCCAGCTCGCTACTCTGGCGCTCGCCATCCGCTTCGATGATCAGCAGCCAATCGCTGGGGTCGGCCCCCGGCAGCACCTCTGCCCGTGGGGGCAAGGCCCAGCAAAGTGGACTCGCCAGTGCGAGCAACAGTCCCCATCCTGCCCGCGTCACCAGGGCTCCTCCACCTTGATTAGGTCCCTGCGAAGTGCCTCTTTGCGCAGTCGCTGCTCCAGCAACAACACCGGGGGAGAGGGTGGCAGGGGCATTGCGGTCACCTGCTGATCCGCCGCTGGTTCGGGCTGCTTGCTGCTGTTGCTGGTGTTGGGAGCGGCCGCCGCACCGCCCTGTAACAGCGAGAGGTTATAGAGCGCATCTTCATGGCCGGGCTCCAGCGCCAGGGCGGCCAGATAGGCCTCCTTGGCTGCCGCAAACTCACCCAGTTGCAGCAGGGCATTGCCGCGGTTGTAGTGGGCGGTGGCACTCGCCGCTTCCTGATAGGCTGCGATGGCTTGCCGGTAGGCCCCGGCCCGATACCAGGCGTTGCCGCGCCAGACCGGATCATTGAAGCTTTGAGCGGCCCGCTGAAAATCTCCCTGTTGATAAGCCTGCATCGCTTGCAGATCCACCCTCTCTGCTGCCTGCAGATCTTGCGGTGCAAGCAGTTGCGATCCCATCATCAGCGCCACCATCAGTCGAGCGCCGACTCGGGCCAGCAAGGCGAGCGGTAACAAGGGGAGCAGCAACCAGGGGCCAAGATCCAGTGGCGCTGGGGTGAGGGCCGAGGTCGTGGTGGGGAGGGGGGCAAATCGAGGAACGTCGCTGCCAAGCCATTGCAGCTCACCGCCGAGGCGATTGGCCAGCGCGGCCATGGCCTGACTATCGGGGGCAGGCAGTTGTGCCGGCAAGCGGGTAGCAAAACCCAGCTCATTGGCCGGGATGGCGGGCATGGGTGCCGGTTGACCGCTGCTGGCGAGCAGAATATCGAGGCGTGCCGACTTGGTGTCGCGGCAAAGAAGGCGCTGCTGGCAGGGCCAGAGTGCGGCGATTTGGGTCATCTGGTTCGTGGTGAGGTCGTCGGTGATCAGCAGCAGACGCGCCTGTTCACCGGGAGCAATCTGCTTCATGGCAAGCTCAACGGCCCGTGCCGGGTTGCTGCCCTGCAGCGGCATGATATCGGGGCGCAAGTCGGGCAGCAGCAGCGAAAGGGCCTGATGATCCCGGGTTGGCGGCATGGCGAGGTAGGCATCGCCTGCGTAGAGGATCAGCGCAATGCGTTCGCCCTTGGCGCGGCTCAGCAGTTGCTGCAACTGCCATCTTACCCGGGTAGCCCGATCCGGTTTGAGATCGGTGGCGGTCATCGAGCGTGACAAGTCCAGCAGCCAGATATCGAGCGGCGCCGCAGGCTGCTGTTGCAGCTCACCGCGCAGTGCCGGCCCGCTCAGGGCCAAAATCACGGGCAGGGTTGCCAGCCAGAGCCAGGGGCGCTGAGGGCGGGATGCGGGCAGCAGATAAGCCTGCATCGCAGGTGCGAGCAGCGGCGGCTGGCGACGATGGCGCCACCCTTGCCAGAGCCAGGGGATGAGTGCGATCAGCCACAGGGGGCGGAGCAAGATCAGCTCCATCTGCGCGCGCCTCGTGCCAGCCAGTTACGCACCATGCGAAGCTCAAGCCTGCCGCGCCCTGACGGCAGAAGCAGCAAGCCACAAAGCAGTGCCAACGGCCAGGGGTAGAGCTCGCTCACCGGCTGGTACTGGGCAACCGGCATGGGGGCCGGTTCAAGGGCATTAAGGGTCGCGTTGATGGCATCGAGATCGCTCTGGGTACGTGCCCGAAAGTAGCGTCCCTGGCCTGTCTGCGCCAGCGCTTGAAGAAGCTGCTCGTCCAGTTCGCTGCTGGGATCGGCCTGACCGCTGCCAGCCTCATCGTAGGGTTGAATAAAGGTATCGGGATCGGCCCCTACCCCCAGCGTATAGATCCGTATTCCCTGCGCCGCGGCGAGTTTGGCCTCCTGCAGCGGGTCGGCGTTGCCTGCGGTATTGCGGCCATCGGTGACCAGCAGCAGGGCAGTGGGGCGACCAGGATCCCCATGTTGACGTGCCAGCTGGATTGCCTCGCCAAGGGCGGTGGTACGGCCGACCAGATCAAAATCGAGCTCGTCGCTCAAGGTCAACAGCGCCGGGATCTCCTGAGTGAGAGGAGATAGCAGGTAGGCGTGATCGGCAAAGACGATTAGACCCACCCTGTCACCGGCCCGTTTGGCGATCAGCGCCTTGATCTGCTGGCGCACCGCCGTCAGCCGCGCTTGCTGCTCGCCGTTATCGAGCATATCCGGGGTGCGCATGCTGTCTGACAGATCCACCGCCAGCAGCAGATCCCGACTCCCTTCATATTGGATCACCGGTTCTCCCCACCATTGAGGGCGGCAGAGGGCGAGGATAAGGGCACCCCAGAGCAATATAGCGCGCCAGAGCGGCAATCCGGCGTGGGGGCGTAACAGTGCAAACCCGGGGTGAGCCAGATAGCCGTGGCGCAGGGGCGGCAAGCCGAAGCGCACCAGCAAGGGCAGCACCAGCGCCAGTGCAAACCAGGGCCAGGCCAGGATCATGAATGCCTCCGCGCGGCTTTGCGCCCCGAGCGGGGGGAGATCTGCAAGAAGAGGGTTTGACCCCAGCGGCGATAATGTTGCCGCAGTTGTTCGCACTGCTCGCTGCTCGGGTTCTGGCTGCCATAGAGCCAACTGCTCCAGTGAGGGGCGAACTGGCTGAAGTCGCTGCCGCCGTGACGATCGACAAAGGCGAGCCACGCCTCTCCTTGCAGTTGGCGCGCCTCGGGCCAGCGTTGTAGCGCTTCATGACGCAGGGCTTCCTGTATGCGTGCCACCAGCAGCGCCGGATCCCCCTCTAGCTGGCGGCACCAGCGGCGGTAACGTATCACTCTCCGGGCAATCAGGACGATCAGACACAGAAGGAAACCGGTGATCAGCAGCCACAATAGCGCCTGCACCCGAGGATCCAGACCTTGTTCAATTAGATCAGGCCCCGGGTGAATGTCGCGCATCAGGGCGGCCAGTGGCGGAGTGATGGCGTCGGAGGCGGGACTGGCGCTGTCGAGTTCGGCGGGGGAGATCATCCCTGATGACATAATCCCTCCTGCCACTGTTGTTGCAGCGTCTGGCTGTTATCGAGCAGGTATAGGCGCTGTACCAGCGGCAGCAACTGCTGCTTGCTGTGGGCCAGCTGCTGCTCGGCGGATTGCCGGTAGCGGCGGGAGAAACCGGCATGGCCTCCATCCAGCCAGCCCTGATAGTGTTGCCCGGGCCGATCGATGGCCACCGGCAGTTGGCCGCCTCGGGGAAGGGCTGCCTCGAGGGGATCGCGGATCTGCCAATAGTGAATATCGTGGCGCCGCGAGAGCAGCTGCAGCTGCTGACAGAGCGCCGACTCGCAGGGCCTGTGATCGGTGATGATCGTCAACTTGGCTCCGTGAGGCAGCTTCAGGCCGGACAAGGTGTCGCCCAGCGAGTGAGAGAGCGCACGTCGTGCCAGCCCTTGCTGGTAGTGATGGCAGAGTGATTCGAGCAGGGGCAGCACGCTGCCGCGCTGGCTCTGGTGTTGGGGAATAAGCCCGTGGCAGATCAGAGAGTTGTGTTGCTTCATTCCTTGCCAGATCAGGGCTGCCGCCAGCTCGCACCCCAGGCGCGCCTTGAGCTGCAGCGTAGAGCCGAAATACATGGCGGGAGAGAGATCGAGCAGCAGCCAGTGCGCCTGATCCAGCTCTTCACTATAGAGGCGGGTATAGGGACGACCGAGGCGAGCCGTCACTCGCCAGTCGATATGGCGCACCTCGTCACCAGCCTGATAGGTGCGCAGCTCCCGAAACGTGAGCCCGGGGGAGCGGCCCGGTTTGCCGCGTTCGCTGCTGCTTTTGCCTGCTCTCGGTCTGGCTCTGGCATTGGCCCAGAGCCGGATATTGAGCAGCCGTGGCAGTGACAGGGCAATATCGGGATGCAGACCGGGATTTAGGGGCATGGCACCTGATCCAGCAGTTGGGCGATCAGGATGTCATTATCCAGATTGTCGGCCAGAGCCTGATAGCTGGGAATAAGGCGGTGGCGCAGCACCGGATAGGCTTGCAGCTGGATATCTTCCGGCAGCACATAATCACGCCCCGCGAGCCAGGCACGGGCGCGGGCAGAGCGAGCCAGCCCCAGTGTGGCGCGGGGGCTGGCCCCCACGGCAATCAGCGGTTCAAGAGCCGGGCACAGACCGCTGCCCGGGCGGGTGGCGCAGACCAGCTCCACCAGATAGTGCTCCAGTCGGCTTTGCATGGTGACCGCCAGCACCTCGCTGCGGGCACGTTGCAAAGTGGTCTGGCTCAGGGTCACTGGCGCCGCGCCAAGCTGCTCGCCGCTGGCATTGAGCTGCAAGATGGCCAGTTCCATGGTGGGGCTCGGGTAGTCCACCATCAACTTGAGCAGAAAGCGGTCGAGCTGAGCCTCCGGCAGGGGATAGGTGCCCTCCTGCTCGATGGGGTTCTGGGTCGCGGCCACCATAAAGAGCGGCGGCAGCCGCCAGCTCTTTTTGCCCACGGTGATCTGGTGCTCGGCCATGGCTTCCAGCAGCGCTGATTGTACCTTGGCCGGTGCCCGGTTGATCTCGTCTGCCAGCACCAGATGGTTGAACAAGGGGCCTGGCTGGAATACAAAACTGGCATCCTGCGGGTGGAACACCTCGCTGCCGGTGAGATCGGCGGGGAGCAGGTCGGGGGTAAACTGGATTCGGGCAAAGCGCCCCTCGACGGCGCCAGCGAGCGCCTTGACGGCGCGGGTTTTGGCAAGACCGGGCGCCCCTTCGATTAACACATGCCCTTCACATAACAGGGCGATTAAGAGCCCTTCGACAAGCTCCTCCTGTCCCAGAATCTGACTGCCAAGATAGTCCCTAAGTGCGCTGAACTCGGCCGCTGCCATGCGATAAACCCGTTGTTTTTATGGAAGTTGATCTTTTTATACTCCAGTTGCTCCCCAAGGGCGAGCAAAGGGGCCTTGCCGTGCTTAATTTAGTTTCAATCAGCTGTATGAAACTTGTGATTGGATTGTTAAGATGTGGCGCAATGAGGTCAGACCTCTGCCTTTTAAACCAAGGAGCCAGGATGAAACAGCCATTGAAACTGACGACTCGCCAGGGCGAACGGATTGCCGTCGTGGCGGGGCTGCGTACCCCCTTTGCCAAGCAGGCCACCGCCTTTCATGGCGTGCCTGCAGTCGATCTAGGCAAACTGGTGGTGAGCGAGTTGCTCGCCCGCACCGATCTCGATCCCATGCTGATCGATCAGCTGGTGTTTGGTCAGGTGGTGCAGATGCCGGAAGCCCCCAACATTGCCCGCGAGATCGTACTCGGTACCGGCATGAGCGTCACCACCGATGCCTATAGTGTCTCCCGCGCCTGCGCCACCAGTTTTCAGGCGGTGGCCAACGTCACCGAATCCATCATGGCCGGAACCGTGGATATCGCCATCGCCGGCGGTGCCGACTCCTCTTCCGTGCTGCCCATCGGGGTGAGCAAGACGCTGGCGCGCGCCCTGGTGGATCTCAACAAGGCGCGCAATCTGCAGCAGCGCTTCAATATTCTGCGTCAATTGCGGGTCAAGGATCTGCTGCCGGTGCCGCCTGCGGTGGCGGAATACTCCACCGGCCTCTCCATGGGACAGACCGCCGAGCAGATGGCCAAGAGCCACCAGATCAGCCGCGAGGCGCAAGATGCGCTGGCGCACCGCTCCCACACCCTGGCCGCGCAGGCCTGGGCCGATGGCAAGCTCAGCGGCGAGGTGTTTACCGCCCATGTACCGCCTTACAAGTCACCACTGGAGCGGGACAACAACATCCGTGAAAGCTCGGATCTCGCGAGCTACGCCAAGCTCAAGCCGGTGTTTGACCGGGTTCATGGCACAGTCACTGCGGCTAACGCCACCCCGCTCACCGACGGCGCCGCCGCCGTGCTGCTGATGCGGGAAGGGCGGGCGAAGGAATTGGGTCTCGAACCGCTGGGTTACATTCGCAGTTTCGCTTTTTCGGCCATCGACGTATGGCAAGACATGCTGATGGCGCCCTCCTATGCCACACCGCTGGCGCTGGACAGAGCCGGTATCACGCTCAGCGATCTGACGCTTATCGACATGCACGAAGCCTTTGCCGCCCAGACCCTGGCCAACCTCAAGATGTTTGCAAGCCACGAGTTTGCCCGTGACAAGCTGGGCCGCGATCAGGCCATCGGTGAGGTAGACATGGACAAGTTCAACGTCCTCGGTGGTTCGCTGGCCTATGGCCACCCCTTTGCCGCGACCGGTGCGCGGATGATCACCCAGACCCTGCACGAGTTGCGTCGTCGCGGTGGGGGATTGGGGCTCAACACTGCCTGCGCGGCGGGTGGATTGGGCGTGGCTATGGTGTTGGAGGTTGAATGATGAGCGCTAAGACTTTTTCCCTGGATGTTCGCAAAGATGGCATCGGCATCCTCACCATGGATGTGCCGGGCGAGAGCATGAATACCCTCAAGGCTGCCTTTGTGGAGGAGATCCGCACCGTACTGGCCGAGGTCAAACGCAACAAGGATTTGATCGGTCTGGTGATCACCTCCGGCAAGAAGGACTCCTTCATCGCCGGTGCCGATATCACCATGCTGGCCGCCTGCACCAGTGCCAAGGATGCCGAAACCCTGTCGCGGGAAGGACAGGAGATCTTTGCCGAGATCGAAGGGCTGACCATTCCGGTGATCGCCGCCATCCACGGTCCCTGCCTCGGTGGCGGGCTGGAGCTGGCGCTGGCCTGTCATGGCCGGGTGGTGACCGATCACGGTAAATCTGTGCTGGGATTGCCGGAAGTTCAGCTCGGTCTGCTGCCGGGCTCTGGCGGTACCCAGCGTCTACCGCGCCTCATCGGGGTGGCCAAGGCGCTGGATCTGATGCTGACCGGCAAGCAGGTACGGGCCAAACAGGCCAAGAAATTGGGGCTGGTGGACGATGTGGTGCCGCCCTCCATCTTGCTGGATGCCGCCATCAAGCTGGCCAAAAAAGGCAAACCGCGCCATCAATTGAAACGGGATCTGCAAGGCAAGGTGCTGGAGACCAACAAGCTGGGCCGCAAGGTGCTGTTCGATCAGGCCAGCAAAGGGGTGAAAGCCAAGACCCGTGGTAACTACCCGGCGCCGGAGCGGATCCTCGAGGTGGTGCGTATCGGTGTGGAGGAGGGGATGAAGGCCGGTCTGGCCGCCGAATCCCGCCACTTTGGCGAGTTGGTGATGACGGCTGAGTCCGCCGCCCTGCGATCCATCTTCTTTGCCACCACCGAGATGAAAAAAGAGGTCACCTATCAGGGAGCAGAGCCACGCAAGGTGGCCCATGCAGCCGTGCTGGGCGGTGGTCTGATGGGAGGGGGCATCGCGTTCGTCACCGCCACCAAGGCGGGTGTGCCGGTGCGGATCAAGGATGTGGCCAGCAGTGGCATCGGTAATGCCATGCGCTACAGCTACGACATTCTGGCCAAGAAGCTCAAGCGCCGTCACATCCTGCGCAGCGAGCTGGAAAAGCAGATGAGCCTGCTGACCGGCACCCTCGACTACTCCGGTTTTCACCGGGTCGACATGGTGGTGGAGGCGGTGTTTGAAGATCTCGCACTCAAACACCAGATGGTGAAGGATGTGGAGCGTGAGTGTGGTGAGCACACTGTGTTTGCCTCCAACACCTCCTCACTGCCCATCAACCAGATTGCGGCAGAGGCTGAGCATCCGGAGCGGGTCGTGGGGCTGCACTACTTCAGCCCGGTCGACAAGATGCCACTGGCGGAGATCATCCCCCACGCGGGCACCAGTGCCGAGACGGTCGCCACCACCCTGGCTTTTGCCCGCGCCCAGGGCAAGACGCCCATCGTGGTGAAGGACGAAGCAGGTTTCTACGTCAACCGCATCCTCGCACCCTACATGAATGAGGCGGCAAGACTGGTGCTGGAAGGGGAGCCGGTGGAGGTGCTTGATAGCGCACTGCTGGACTTCGGCTTCCCGGTTGGCCCCATCACCTTGCTCGATGAGGTCGGTATCGACGTGGGCGCCAAGATCTCTCCCATCCTTGAGAAAGAGCTGGGCGGCGAGCAGTTCCAGGCGCCCAAGGCGTTCGACAAGCTGCTGCAAAACGATCGCAAGGGACGCAAGAACGGCAAGGGCTTCTACCTCTATGGCAAGGCGGCGCCACGCAACAAGCTGACAGGAAAAGAGGGCAAGAAGACGGTGGACGAGAGCGTCTATGGCGTGCTCGGGATCAAGCCTTCCGCCAAGCTGGCCCGTCAGGAGATCGCCGAGCGCTGCGTGCTGCTGATGCTCAACGAAGCGGCCATGGCGCTGGATAGCGGTGTGGTCTCCTCGGCCCGAGATGGCGATATCGGTGCCATCTTCGGCATCGGTTTCCCGCCGTTCCTCGGTGGTCCGTTCCGCTATATGGATACGCTCGGGATCGATCATCTGGTTGGCCGTCTGGAGCATTACCAGAAGCGCCACGGCGATCGGTTTACCCCCTGTGCCCGCCTCAAGGCGATGGCCGCAGAGCAGCAGAGCTTCTACTGATAGCCGTTGCAGCTTGACCGCAAGATAAAGAGGCCCGCACACCATGCGGGCCTCTTGCTATGTGGTGGTTTGTTCGGGTTGTATGGCTTGGGAAGCGCTCATGCTGACAGGGTTAAATGCCGATAAAAAAGGCTATGTCCCAATTACGTGTTGCATGGGGCGCCCCAGCGCCTCATGCAAACACGCTTTGATATTCACGCCCTCCCGTAACGCTCCAGCATCCTGCGCCAACCCAGATAGTTCTTCAGATAGTGGGTCGCCACGCCATGGAAACGCTCCATCCACTCTTTCAACCGATGGTGATACCCGTTCACGTGCTGGATGTGATACGCACCGACCACTCGTTCGCCTTGGCGATTGTGCACTACCTGATGGGTTATGCCCTGCTCTTTGCTGAAACAGGCATACACCCCCGCACCATCGCTACACAGCACCGCATCCGGTGACACCAGCGGCTTCAAGACCGCGATGACCACCTCGGCATTTATCTTCTCTAGCTGAAAATCCGCATGGTGGCCTGCCCTGTCTTGCACCACCATCACCGGAATGTAATCCGGCCCGGTTCCACGGGTTCGCCCCTTGCCACCACGATGTCTTGGCGGACGTGGTAGTCCCCGTTGCCCCTTGAACGATTCGAGGAAGAAGGTCTCATCGACCTCAACGATGCCCTCTTCCCATGTGGCTTGATGACCTGCCATGGCCCGCAAGAAGCGGTGACGCCAGAGGAACGCGGTGTTTTTGCTGACCCCACAGCGCCGAGCTGCCTGGCGGACGGTCAGTCCATCGATGAGGGCTTGCGCGTAGTCTTCCCAGCACTGTGCTTTGCGCAACCGCGACAGAGGCGTTTTGGTCAGAACGGTGCTGGTGCGCAGACACAGTTTGCAACGGTAGCGGCGCAGTCCTCGACTCCATCCCCAAGGCGCCATCTGGGCGACATCTGCCTGACAATGTGGGCAGCCACTGCATGCCGGTAACTGAGTATTGAGCGAGGTAATGGAGTGGGGTGCAGTGAGCTCCTGCTGAGCAACACGGCGCTGGCGCAGGGTTAACTGGGGAAATAGTGACAACAGGTGTTGAAAGGCTGGGGTATCCATGATGGTAGACCTCAAGGTGATGGCCTACTTCAAGATTAGCCTTTCAACACGTAATTGGGACAGAGCCATAAAAAAGCGGCCCACCGAAGTGGGCCGCCGAGATATCAGGTCACCAATCAGATCCCCGGTTTGCGCTCCGGGCAGCGGCCGATGATATCGGGTGGCAGATCGCCGTTATCCTGCTCCAGCACCACGTCGAATCCCCACAGTTGATGCAGGTGCTTGAGCACCTCATGGCGCGAGTCGCCAAGGGGGATGCGGTTGTGGGGCACATAGCGCAGGGTGAGGGAGCGATCTCCCTTCACGGCCACGTTGTAGACCTGAATATTGGGTTCCAGATTGCTGAGGTTGTACTGGGCTGACAGGGTGTTGCGCACCTGACGGTACCCCTCGTCATTGTGGATGGCGGAGACCTTCAGATAGTTCTTCAGATCGTCGTCATCGATGGCGAACAGCTTCATATCCCGCATCACCTTCGGGCTTAAGAACTGGCTGATAAAGCTCTCATCCTTGAAGTTCTGCATGGCAAAATGAAGGGTCTCCACCCAGTTGCTACCAGCGTAATCGGGGAACCACTGTCTGTCCTCCTCGGTCGGGTTCTCGCAGATGCGGCGCAGGTCGGTAAACATGGCAAACCCCAGCGCATAGGGGTTGATCCCCGAGTAGTAGCGACTGTTGTAGGCCGGTTGATAGACCACGTTGGTGTGGCTGTGCAGCACCTCCATCATGAAGCGATCGCTCAGCTTGCCCTCGTCATAGAGGTGATTGAGGATGGTGTAATGCCAGAAGGTGGCCCACCCCTCGTTCATCACTTGGGTCTGCTTTTGCGGATAGAAATACTGGCTGATCTTGCGCACGATGCGCACCACTTCCCGCTGCCAGGGCTCCAGCAAGGGGGCATTCTTCTCGATGAAGTAGAGAATGTTCTCCTGGGGCTCGGCGGGATAGCGTCTGTCCTCCACCCCCGCGGCTTTATGCTGCTTGGGCAGGGTACGCCACAGCTCGTTGACCTGGGTCTGCAGATAATCTTCCCGCGCCTTCTGACGCCGCTTCTCCTCGGCCATCGAGATCTTCTGTGGCCGCTTGTAACGATCCACCCCGTAGTTCATCAGCGCATGACAGGAGTCCAGTAATCGCTCTACTGCTTCAATACCGTGTTTTTCTTCACACTCGGTAATGTATTTTTTGGCAAACAGCAGGTAGTCGATGATGGAGGAGGCATCGGTCCACGCCTTGAACAGGTAGTTGTTCTTGAAGAAGGAGTTGTGACCGTAGCAGGCGTGGGCCATCACCAGCGCCTGCATCGGCATGGTGTTCTCCTCCATCAGGTAGGCGATGCAAGGGTCGGAGTTGATGACGATCTCGTAGGCCAGCCCCATCTGGCCGCGCTTGTAGTTGCGTTCGGTATGGATAAAGCGCTTGCCGAACGACCAGTGTTGATAGCCGATGGGCATGCCGACACTGGAGTAGGCATCCATCATCTGCTCGGCGGTGATCACCTCGATCTGGTTGGGGTAGGTGTCCAGCTTGTAGAAACGGGCTACCCGGGCGATCTCCTGATGATAGGTCTCCAGCAGATCGAAGTTCCAGTCTGGTCCGTCATCCAGTGGCGCTACACGTTTTTCAGTTTCGATCATGTGACCTCCTCACGCCGCTTGTTTCTTGAACAGCTCGCGGAACACCGGATAGATATCCTCGACCTTGCGAATGTGCTCCATCGCAAAGTGGGGGAACTGGCTGGCGACCGACTCATATTCGTGCCACAGAGTCTGGTGGGCACGGGTAGTGATCTCGATGTAGGAGTAGTAGCGAACCCTTGGCATGATGTCCCGCGCCAGGATCTCCCTGCACTGCGGTGAGTCATCTGCCCAGTTGTCACCGTCCGATGCCTGCGCCGCATAGATGTTCCACTGGTTGGCGGGGTAACGCTCGTTGATGATGTCGTTCATCATCTTGAGCGCGCTGGAGACGATGGTGCCGCCGGTCTCCTGGGAGTAGAAGAACTCGTGTTCATCCACCTCCTTGGCCTGGGTGTGGTGGCGGATATAGACCACCTCGACGTTCTTGTAAGTCCGGCTCAGGAACAGATAGAGCAGGATATAGAAACGCTTGGCCATCTCCTTGGTGGCCTGATCCATGGAGCCAGAGACGTCCATCAGACAGAACATCACCGCCTGGCTGGAAGGGACGGGCCGCTTGACGAAGTTGTTGAACTTGAGATCGAAGGTGTCGATAAACGGCACCGCATCGATCCGCCGTTTCAGCTCCCTGATCTCCTTTTCGAGCAGCGCGATTTCGGCAAAGTGTTCGTTGGGATCGGCGGCCAGCAGGGCCAGCCTATCTTCCAGTTCATGCAGCTGGCGTTTCTTGCCCGCTTGCAGCGCCATGCGCCGCGCCAGCGAATTTTGCAGCGAGCGCACCACGTTGATGTTGGCGGGCACCCCGTTGGAGGTGTAGCCCGCCCGGTAGGTTTTCATCTCCATCAGCTGGTTGAGCTGGGTTTTCTGCAGCCTTGGCAGCTCCAGATCCTCAAACAGCAGATCCAGGTACTCATCCTTGGAGATCTGAAACACGAAATCATCGGCCCCTTCACCCTGATTGGATGCCTGCCCTTCGCCGGAACCCTGTCCACCGCCCCCTCCTTTGGGGCGGTCAATCTTGTCGCCGGAGACGAATTGATCATTGCCGGGATGCACCATCTCCCGTTTGCCGCCTTGCCCCTGATGGAAATGGGGTTCGCCGATATCCTTGGTCGGGATGCTGATGTTCTCGCCCTTGTCTACGTCCTGAATGCTGCGCTTGGAGACAGCATCCGAGACCGCTTGTTTTATCTGCTTCTTGTAGCGGCGGATGAAGCGCTGCCGATTGACAGCGCTTTTGTTTTTGCCGTTGAGCCTGCGGTCGATAAAATGCGCCATAACTCCCCCTTGAACAGTCAGGGTCAGGATGACTTGCGTACCCTGAGATACCATTCGGAGAGCAGTCGCACCTGTTTGCGGGTGTAGCCTTTCTCCATCATCCGTTCGACAAAGTTATCGTGCTTCTTCTGCTCCTCGGCCGAGGTTTTGCTGTTGAAGGAGATAACCGGCAGCAGCTCTTCCGTGTTGGAGAACATCTTCTTCTCGATCACGGTGCGCAGCTTCTCGTAACTGGTCCAGTTGGGGTTACGGCCTGCATTGTTGGCCCGGGCACGCAGCACGAAGTTGACGATTTCGTTACGGAAATCTTTCGGGTTGCTGATCCCGGCGGGTTTTTCAATTTTCTCCAGCTCGCTGTTGAGGGACGCTCTGTCAAACAGCTGGCCGGTCTCGGGGTCACGGTACTCCTGATCCTGGATCCAGAAGTCGGCGTAGGTGACGTAGCGATCGAAGATGTTCTGACCGTACTCTGAGTAGGACTCGAGATAGGCGGTCTGGATCTCCTTGCCGATAAATTCCACATAGCGCGGGGTCAGATAGCCCTTGATGAACTCAAGGTAGCGATCGTGCAGCTCTTGCGGGAACTGCTCGCGCTCGATCTGTTGCTCCAGCACATAAAAGAGGTGCACCGGGTTGGCGGCCACTTCCGCGTGGTCGAAGTTGAAGACGCGGGAGAGGATCTTGAACGCAAAGCGGGTAGAGAGACCATTCATCCCCTCGTCCACACCGGCGTAGTCGCGATACTCCTGGTAGCTCTTCGCCTTGGGATCGGTGTCTTTGAGGCTCTCGCCATCATAGACCCGCATCTTGGAGTAGATGCTGGAGTTTTCCGGCTCTTTCAGCCGTGACAGCACCGAGAATTGACCCAGCAGTTCGAGGGTGCCCGGTGCACATTTGGCGTCGGTCAATTCACTGTTGATCAGCAGTTTTTCGTAGATCTTCACCTCTTCCGAGACGCGCAGGCAGTAAGGCACCTTGACGATGTAGACCCGGTCGAGGAAGGCCTCGTTGTTCTTGTTGTTACGGAACTGCTGCCACTCGGATTCGTTGGAGTGGGCCAGCAGGATGCCGTCAAAGGGGAGGGCGGAGAGCCCTTCAGTGCCGTTGTAGTTCCCCTCCTGGGTTGCCGTCAACAGTGGGTGCAGCACCTTGATGGGCGCCTTGAACATCTCGACAAACTCCATGACACCCTGGTTCGCCTTGCACAGCGCTCCGGAGTAGGAATAAGCATCGGCGTCATCCTGGGCGAAGTGCTCCAGCATACGGATGTCGACCTTGCCGACCAGCGAGGAGATATCCTGGTTGTTGTCATCGCCCGGTTCGGTTTTGGCGATGGCGATTTGATCGAGGATGGAGGGATTGACCTTCTCCACCTTGAACTTGCTGATGTCACCGCCAAACTCGTGCAGGCGCTTGGCCACCCAAGGGGACATGATGGGGCGCAGGTAGCGGCGCGGGATGCCGTACTCTTTCTCCAGGATCTCCCCGTCCTCTTCGATATCGAACAGGCAGAAGGGGTGATCGTTGACCGGTGAGCCCTTGATGCGATAGATGGGTACCTTTTGCATCAGGGATTTGAGTTTTTCTGCCAGCGAGGATTTACCGCCGCCAACGGGGCCCAGCAGATAGAGGATCTGTTTCTTCTCCTCCAGCCCTTGGGCGGAGTGTTTGAGGTAGGAGACGATCTGTTCGATGGCCTCTTCCATCCCGTAGAAATCCTTGAAGGCGGGATAGCGTGCCACGACGCGGTTGGAGAAGAGTCGGCTCAGTCTGGGGTTGGCAGAGGTGTCTACCATCTCCGGCTCACCGATGGCGGTCAGCAGACGTTCGGCTGCGGAGGCATAGCAGGCTTTGTCCTGCTTACACATATCCAGGAACTCCTGGATGGTATATTCCTCTTCTCTCGCTTTCTCATATCGCTGTTGGTAATGCTCGAATATGCCCATAACTTTGCCCTCGTTATAGTCGCTTACCCTGAAAAAAGTGGATGACTGCTTTTGTGTTGTGCGCTTTTAAAGCCTAGTCAACAGCCTCCAGTAATCCATCACGGTTGATTGGTTAAATTCTGAAGAATCCTGCCCGATCCTTGTGCGGGAAGGGTCAGTCAACAACACCGCTATGTTACTGACTGTTAAATTATTTTTGCCACGATAGTGAGGTAAATGTCAAAGACATAAAAAATAAATGTTTATGGGAAACGGGGAATTTATTGCGAAAAGATTAAGGCTTTTGATGAAAGGCAACAGGGGGGCGGGCTGGCGGGGCTATGGATGAAAATGTCATTACGTGTACGTCAACGTAAATGCGCTTGTTTGGAGCTTGAGCTCTAATTTTTACATTGACGCTACATTTCGGGTGCCCTAGATTGGCGATGTGTGAGCAGCATGACGCTTTAGCAAGAGAGTTGACTGTTACCTCACCAAGCTCTGTTTAAGCACGTTTCCGTTGGCTTGACCCTCGCAACCGCGAGGGTCTTCTTTTTTCAGCATCCGCAGACGCGGATCGCTGCTGGTGGATGTAGAGGCCGCGCGATCACCCGAACATAGGGATCACCGATCAAGGGTAGGCTTGTTGCACTGCTGTCAGGACGCGGGCAAACGGGTGTGCGGCCAGTTGGCCTGCACCCGCCAGCGATTTGGCCTTGACCCGGCTGGTCAGCGGTGTAGCGATACCGCACAGGAAGCGGGCCAGCACCCGGGCATCCACTGAACCGGTCTTGGCAATGAGCGGATCGCACCAGGCACGGATCCCCGCCTCGTTTGGCATGGTCAGTTCGGGCTGGGGCGGGAGATGCGCCACCTCGCCGCGACAGACCGAACAGTGGCCGCAATGAACCGGCGCTGCCTCATCGGCGAAATAGCGGGCGAGGCGGTGACTCAGGCACTCATCCGAGGTGAAAAAGTCGAGCATGGCTTGCAGTCTGGCCAGCTCGCTCTGCTCTTTTTGTAGGAACAGGGCGTGCAGGGCGTTTGCTTCCTGCTCGTTGTCCCACCCCTGACGGGTGATCCGGTAGACCTCGGTCATCTGCTTGCTTTCGAGCTCGATCCAGCCCTGCTGCTGCAGGTAGTCGAGCGCCGCAACCGCCCGCTGTCGCTCCCCCTGATAGCCCTGCCAGAGGGCGTCAAAGTCCATGGTGCACCAGCTGCGCGCTTGCGGGGCGCAGGCGAACAGTTGCTCCAGAAACTGGCGACGATCCGGATTGAAGCGACTCACTATCTCGCCTTTATCCAGCACAAACTTGAAGCGGTAGTCGGCGTAGTAGCTGTAGGCCGGGGTGATGATGCCCGCCATCTCCAGATAGACCAGCAGGGTTTTCAGCGGCAACTGGCGGATATTGGTGTCGTTAGATAGGCGCAGCAGGGTGAATTCCCACTCGTTCCCGCTCTGCCCGATGATGGCGAGCAGCTGGAGGATGGCACTCAAATCCGGGGTATCGCCGTAGACGAAATTCTCCAGCACTGGCAGCTGGCTCTGGTTGGCCAGCACGATACAGCGTGATGGCTGGCCATCCCGTCCGGCGCGGCCAATCTCCTGGCTGTAGTTCTCGATGGATTTGGGCAGATCGTAGTGAATGACCCGCCGGATATCCGCTTTGTCGATCCCCATGCCAAAGGCGATGGTGGCGACGATGCAATCCACCTTGCCCGCCATGAAGTCGTGCTGGATCTGGCTGCGCAGCGCCGAGTCGAGTCCGGCATGGTAGGCACGGGCGTTGATCCCTTGCCCAATAAGCTGCTCGGCGCAGGCTTCGGCGGTGTGCTGCAAGGTGACGTAGACGATGGTGGGGGCAGCCGGCTCTTGCGTCAGCGTTTGTGCGAGCCAGCCATCCCGCGCGTCAGGCGCCAGGGGGATGACAGCCAGATCAAGATTGGAACGGTAGAAACCGGTGACTACAACTCCTTCAGGCTCGATGCCGAATTTGGTCTGCATATCCTGAATAACCGCTGGCGTGGCGGTAGCGGTCAGCAGCAACACCTGCGGGATCTTCAGGTCATGGCGATAGCTCGGCAGTTTGAGGTAGTCGGGGCGAAAGTTGTGGCCCCACTCCGAAATACAGTGCGCCTCGTCAACTACCAGCAGCGACAGGGGCACTTGTTCGATAAAGCGGCGAAAGCGCTCGTTCTTGAGCCGCTCCACCGAGATCATCAGGATCTTGAGCTGCCCATCCAGCGCCTGCTGCATCACTCTGCGGCTCTCTTCCGGGCTTTGGCTCGAGTCGAGGGTGGCGGCGCTTATTCCCTTGCTTTTGAGGAAGGCGAGCTGATCGTGCATCAGCGCCAGCAGCGGCGAGATCACCAGGGTCAGGTGGGGCAGGGCGAGGGCGGGCAGCTGATAGCAGAGGGACTTGCCTGAGCCGGTGGGGAAGATGGCGGCGGCACTCTGGCCAGCCAGCACCCGGCTGATCACCGCCTCCTGGCCTGGCCTGAGTGTGGAGAAACCAAAATATTGGTTGAGCAGGGATGGGATCATGGCAAGGCTCCGCAGCAAATGGGGGATGATAGCACAGTGACACCGGTCACGGATGGCGACCCATGGTGCAGGGTGAGTGTGCCGATAAAACGTACAAAAATGGGTGGTTGCACTGTGGTTAAGGTTTTGTTGCGGTTTTTTGTGATGGAAACGGGATATTTTTTGGTGAGCTGCTGGAAAAAAAGGATGGCGAATGGGATATTCCGTCATGCAATCCGGTGACTGGCGGATCGGCCCGACAGAAGGCTGGCCACAGACACCACACTCGGGCGACAGGGGTTGCTCGGGTGCAAGATTGCTGACAGGACTCATGATTCATGCACTACGGTGCCTAGGGACTTTTTGATGACACAACAACACCCCCTCCTTCGGCTGGTCAATAGCACCAGTCTGGTCAGCCAGATCCTGGTTGGTCTGGTATTCGGTATCTTGCTGGCACTGTTTGCGCCCGAGTGGGCGAAAACGGCAGGTCTGCTCGGCAGCCTGTTCGTTGGCGCACTGAAAGCGGTGGCGCCGCTGCTGGTCTTCGTACTGGTCATGGCGGCCATTATTGGTCACAAGCAAGGTCAGAAGACCAACATGCGACCGATCCTGCTGCTCTATCTGTTTGGCACCTTCTCTGCGGCCGTGGTCGCGGTGGTCGCCAGCTTCCTGTTCCCCTCCAACCTCCATCTGGTCGCCAATACTGCCGAGATCACCCCGCCGGGCGGGATCACCGAGGTGCTGCAGACTCTGCTGTTCAACGTGGTGACCAACCCGGTCAAGGCGCTGATGGATGCCAACTATATCGGGATCCTGGCGTGGGCCATTGGTCTGGGTATCGCCATGCGCCATGCCAACGAAAGCACCAAGGCGTTGATCACCGATCTCTCTCACGGTGTCTCCACCATAGTGAAAGCGGTGATCCGCTGCGCCCCGCTCGGTATTCTGGGTTTGGTTGCCTCGACCCTGGCCGAGACCGGCTTCGATGCGCTGTTTGGTTATGCCCAACTGCTGGTGGTGCTGATCGGCTGCATGCTGTTTATCGCCTTCGTGGTCAACCCGCTGATCGTGTTCTGGAAGATCAAGCGCAACCCCTATCCGCTGGTGCTGACCTGCCTCAAAGAGAGCGGTGTGACCGCCTTCTTCACCCGCAGCTCTGCCGCCAACATTCCGGTCAACATGACGCTGTGTGAAAAACTGCGTCTGCCGGAAGATACCTATGCGGTCTCCATCCCGCTGGGGGCCACCATCAATATGGCCGGTGCCGCCATCACCATTACTGTGCTGGCCATGGCCGCGGTACATACCCTGGGGATGGAAGTGGACATGGCAACTGCGGTGCTGCTCTCCGTGGTGGCAACGGTCAGCGCCTGTGGTGCGTCCGGCGTGGCCGGTGGCTCCTTGCTGCTGATCCCGCTGGCGTGCAGTCTGTTTGGCATCAGCAACGACATCGCGATGCAGGTGGTAGCCGTCGGCTTTATCATCGGCGTGTTGCAGGATTCTGCCGAGACAGCCCTTAACAGCTCTACCGACGTGCTGTTCACCGCGGCAGCTTGCATGGCCGAAGATGAAACCCTGCTGGCACCTTCCGCGCTGCCCAGCAGCGAGGCGTGAGCCGATAACGGTTTACATCACGATAATGTTGCGCCCTCTTCGGAGGGCGTTTTTTATGAGCCAATGTCGTCATCGTTGCTTGAGCTGGTCGCAAGTTCATTGACTGATGTTTCGTATATCTGGCGGTGTTGGTATCGCTTACCCCTTGTTATCTAGCGCTCATGTTAGATAGTTCCCTTCCACTGGTGGCCGTCCCTCTCTGTTTGTCTCTGGTCTATTTGTTTCTGGTCTATTCGATAGCAGCAGTTCGATCCTGCCGTTCCCCTTGTCTGGATACACGCCTGTCTCTCTCTGCAAAAGACGGGGAGGGCGACAGTATTAGCCGTTGCATACCAGTCACCTTGAAAAGACCCCGGAGGCGATGCAAAGGTTTGACGCTTCGCTGGCGCGTATCGGCGTGGTGTGGGGTGACAGAAAACGCATTTATTCCATACCGGTTGCTGGTCAAGGTCGCGCTGGCGCCATGGCGAGTCCGGGTGACCAGCAGATGGGGGGATTGGCTATGGGCTGGAGGGGATGGGCTGGTCGAGGATGTGCAGAGATAAAAAAAGCCAGCCGAATGTTCGGCTGGCTTTTTTGCTATCAGAGCAGGTTGCGAAGATTAACCAACCAGCTGATAGAGGATGGCAGAGATGGCGATCATCCCCATGGTCGCAACGAAGGCGTTGCTGATATGGCCCTGATACTTCGCCATGGCCGGGACGCGCTTGATGGCGTACATCGGCATGATGAACAGGATGGTGGCGATAATCGGGCCGCCCAAGGATTCAATCATGCCCAGGATGGAGGGGTTAGCCACGGCGGTGCCCCACAGGGTCAGGATGAAGAAGGCGATGATGAACATCTCGACTTTCTTGGCATTCGGCTCTTTGCCGGAGTTGCGCATGTTCTGCACGATCATCCCTTTCAGACCTTCACGGGCACCCAGATAGTGACCGAAGAAGGAGGAGACGATGGCCACGAACGCAACCAGCGGACCGAAGTAGGAGATGATGGGGCTGGCATGCTGGTTCGCCAGATAGGAGAGCACGGCGATGTTCTGGGCCTTGGCTTCTGCCAGCTGGGCCGGTGTCAGGCTCATGACGCAGGAGAAGACGAAGAACATCACGAAGCCCAGCAGCACCATGGCGGTACGCTTGAGGATGGCATCGGCTTTCTGGACGGCGTGATCACCGTGATCGCGGCGCTGTGCCAGCGAGAAGCTGGAGATGGCCGGGCTGTGGTTGAAGGAGAAGACCAGTACCGGGATGGTCAGCCACAGGGTGGTGGCGAAATCCTTGGCGGAGGGTACTTGCTCCAGCGCGGCGCCGGTCCAGTCCGGAATGAGGTACAAAGAGATACCGGCCAGAATGACGATCAGCGGGTAAACCAGGAACTCGGTGACTTTCAGCATCAGCTTCTCACCGGCCAGCATCACCGACATCATGCCCATGATCAGCACAATGGAGAGGATCCAGCGCGGCGGGGCACTCATCTGCAGCTGATTGACCATGAAGCTTTCAACGGTGTTGGTGATACCCACGCCGTAGATCAGCACGATGGGGTAGATGGCGAAGAAGTAGAGCAGGGTGATTAATTTACCGGCCCCCACGCCAAAGTGCTCTTCCACCACTTCGGTGATGTCTGCATTGGGCTTTTTGGAGGAAAGCACGAAGCGGGCCAGACCACGGTGGGCCAGATAGGTCATGGGACCCACCAGCAGCGCCATGACGACCAGCGGCCAGAAACCGCCCATACCCGCGTTGATCGGCAGGAACAGGATACCCGCGCCAACCGCGGTCCCGAACAGGCTGATGACCCAGGTAGAGTCGCGTTTTTCCCAACGAGTGGTTTGAGTAGAGCGGATCCCTTGCTCCGTTGACGCCGCAACTCCCTGCGTGCCAGTGACTGTGTTTGACATCTATCTCACCCCGAATGTGTGGTTCTTATTAAGTCGGCGCAAGGATACGGTTTTTTTAATCAAAAATGTTGATCAAATTCATCTTTACGGCACAGAAAACCGCACTTTCTTATGGAAATGTGATCAAAACAAGAAAAGTTCAATTTTTGTTTATCATCTGGCACGTTAGTTTAGTGTTAACGAGCAAATTTTGTGCGCGTAAATGTAAGCGAGATGTTATCTGGCGAGGTGTCGGGCTAGCTGGTTGATCATGCTGGCGGTGGCCCCCCAGATAAAGTGCTGTTGCCAGGGGATCCAGTAGATGGTGTGCTGTTTTCCGCCTCTGGCAAGGGGCAGGGGGATGTGGTTGCGCCGATCCAGCAGATGGGTCAGCGGCACTTCGAAGGCGTGATCTACTTCATCCGGGCTCAGAATGAGGGGATAGTCGCCATCGAGCAGCCCCAGCACCGGCAGCACCTCGAATCGTGACACCGTATTGAGCGGGTTGAGGGTACCGATCACCTCGATCAGCTGCGCCGGAATGCCGAGCTCCTCTTCGGTCTCCCGCAGCGCCGTAGCAATGAGGTTCTCGTCGCCGGGATCCTGCCGTCCACCGGGGAAGCTTATCTGCCCACCATGATGACGCAGCCGGGGGCTGCGCCGGGTCAATAACACGCTGAGCCCCTCGTCGCGCATCACCACCGGGATCAACACCGCCGCCGGGCTGAGCCCGCCAATGGCGAGGCGGTGGGCCGGGGCGGGTTGCTGCAACTGGAAGCGGGTCAGCAGTTCGTGGCGATCCATGGGAGGCAGCTCCATCTTTGATGCGGTTGCTGGTCGGGGTTACAGCGCCGACAACGGCGGCAGGATGCGGGCGACCTTGTCATAGGTCTCCTGGTATTCGCTGTCGGCATCGGAGTCAGCGATGATACCGCCACCCGCCCAACAGTGCAGACGACCCGCTTCGGCGATCAGGGTACGAATGCAGATGCTGGTATCCATCCGGCCATGCTGGCTGAGATAGCCGATGCTGCCGCAATAGGCATTGCGGCGCTGGGGCTCCAGCTCCTCGATGATCTCCATGGCGCGGATCTTGGGGGCGCCGGTGATGGAACCTCCCGGGAAACAGGCGCGCAGCAGATCGACCCCTTGCCAGCGTGCATCCAGCTCACCGTGGATGGTAGAAACCAGATGATGTACCGCCGGAAACGACTCCACGCTAAAGAGATGTGGCACGCTGACCGAGCCCGGCCGGCTGACCCGACCGATGTCGTTGCGCAGCAGATCAACAATCATCAGATTCTCTGATCTGTCCTTGTCGGCCTGGGCCAGCTCCAGCGCGACTTGCCGATCGGTAGCCGGATCAGGGTGGCGAGGGCGAGTGCCCTTGATGGGCTTGGTCTCGATATGGCGGCCATCGAGCAGCAGGAACCGCTCGGGGGAGAGGCTCAGCAGCGCACTATCCGGCAAGCGGATAAAGGCAGAGAAGGGGGCCTTGTTGGCGGCCGCCAGCAGGCAATAGGCCTGCCACTCATCCCCCTGATAGGGGGCGCTGAAACGCTGGGTCAGGTTGATCTGGTAGCAATCCCCCGCGGCGAGGTATTCCTGAATGCGGGCAAACTTCTCGCCATATTCCGCGCGGCTCATATTGCTCTGCCACGCCCCCTGCAAGGAAAAAGCGGGGAGCGGGGCGGCCTGTTGTTGTTCAAGCCAGGCCAGCCGCTTGGCAAGGCCCGCTTCATCCCCCCAGTGAACTAGTTGCCAGTCGCCGCTCGCCACATGGCGCAGCAGCGCCCAGTCGTAGATGCCCACCGCCATGTCCGGCACCGCGATATCGGCGGCAGCCTGCATTGGCAGTCGCTCGAAGCGGCGGCCCAGATCATAGCCAAACAGACCGAGGGCGCCGCCAATAAAGGGAAGGCGAGTGGCGCACAGATCCAGTTCCCCCAGCAGTTGTTGCTGGGTGCGGGCCAGCAGGGCGAGGGGATCTTCATGGTGCTCGCTGGTCTCGCCATGCCGGGTGAGTGTGGTGACAAGACCACGGGTTTCGAGGGTCGCCAGCGGATCGGCGCTGATGATATCAACGCCGTTGTCGGCGCCGAGTGGCCCTGCCGATTCCAGCAACATGGCCCATGGCTGATGTTGCAGGCGGGCAAAAAGCTGATGGAGTTCAGCGCGATGGTCTAGATGATGGATATGAAGTGTTGGCGTCATTTTATGTTACACAGGCAACAGTTTAGTTCCCGAACCCTAGTCGGTGCTGGTGGGCAAGCGTATCATAGGTGCCGGTGACTTAAGAAAAAACTGCCGTGTCGTTCGTTTTTTGCTGGTTGATAGTTTTTAGCCAGCACGTCAGCACGGCCCATCATATGGAAGCCCTTGCTCTGCCTTTTGGCAGGGATAAGGACCAGTGAGGATGATATGAGCATTATAAAAAAACAGGATTTCATCGATTCTATCGCAGATGCCCTCCAGTACATCTCCTATTACCACCCGTTGGATTTTGTCCAGGCAGCCAAAGCGGCCTATGACCGCGAGGCCAACCCAGCCGCGAAAGATGCGCTGGCCCAGATCCTGATCAACTCCCGCATGTCCGCCGAAGGCCATCGTCCGCTCTGCCAGGACACCGGCATCGTGACCTGTTTCGTCAAGATCGGCATGCAAGTCCAGTGGGACAGCGACATGACGGTGCAGGAGATGGTGGACGAAGGCACTCGCCGTGCCTACACCAATCCTGACAACCCGCTGCGCGCCTCCGTGCTGGCCGATCCGGCTGGCAGTCGCAAGAATACCAAAGACAACGCCCCTGCCGTGGTGCATATCGACATGATCCCCGGCAACAAGGTGGAAGTGAGCATCGCGGCCAAAGGCGGCGGCTCCGAGAACAAATCCAAAATGGTGATGCTTAACCCCTCAGATGATGTGGTCGAGTGGGTACTCAAAACCGTGCCGACCATGGGCGCGGGCTGGTGTCCGCCCGGCATGCTGGGCATCGGCATCGGCGGTACTGCCGAGAAGGCCGCCGTGCTGGCCAAAGAGGCGCTGATGGAGCACATCGACATTCAGGAGCTGATCGCCCGTGGTCCCGATACCACCGAAGAGAAGCTGCGGGTCGAACTCTACGACAAGGTCAACAAGCTGGGGATCGGTGCCCAGGGTCTGGGCGGCCTGACTACCGTGCTGGATGTGAAGGTCAAATCTGCCCCGACTCACGCCGCCTCCAAGCCGGTGGTGATGATCCCCAACTGCGCCGCCACCCGTCACGTTCACTTCGAACTGGATGGCTCAGGCCCTGCCGAACTGACTCCGCCGAAACTGAGCGACTGGCCAGAGATCACCCGTGAAGCGGGTGGCAACGTGCGCCGCGTCAACGTCGATGGCATCACCAAGGCAGAGCTCGCCAGCTGGAAGAGCGGTGATACCGTGCTGCTGTCGGGCAAGATCCTCACCGGTCGCGATGCCGCCCACAAGCGTATCGCCGACATGCTGAAAAATGGTGAAGGATTGCCGGAAGGGGTCGATTTCACCAACCGCTTCATCTACTACGTAGGCCCGGTCGATGCGGTGCGTGACGAAGTGGTTGGCCCGGCTGGCCCCACCACCTCCACCCGGATGGACAAGTTCACCGACATGATGCTGGGTGACACCGGCCTTATCGGCATGATTGGCAAATCCGAGCGTGGCCCGAAAACCGTCGAGAGCATCAAGCAGCACAAGGCGGTCTATCTGATGGCGGTGGGTGGCGCCGCCTATCTGGTGGCGAAAGCCATCAAGAAGGCGCGCGTGGTGGCCTTTGCCGATCTCGGCATGGAAGCGATCTACGAGTTTGAAGTGGAAGATATGCCGGTGACCGTTGCGGTCGACTCCGAAGGCAACAATATCCACGAAACCGGCCCGGCCTACTGGTCTGCGAAAATTGCAGAGCTGGACGGCAAACTCTCCTCCTGAGTGACCGTTCCCGCAGCCGGTTAACGGAATCGGCTATGTAAAAAAGGCGCGTCCATCCGGATGCGCCTTTTTGCTTTGGCTGGCCTGCTATGGGCTCAGGTTGACCGTTTGTGGCAAGCAGATATAAAAAAGGATGGCGTGACGCCATCCTTTTTCGTTGTGTTTGTGCTCTGTCTGCAGCGCAATCGAGCTTGGATTAGGCCTTTTTCAGGTAGGCGGCAACCAGTACGATCTGCACGCCGTTGACCTTGCCTTCGATATGGAGCGGGTTGTTGGTCAGACGGATGCCCTTGACCAGGGTACCACGCTTGGCGGTGAAACCGGCGCCCTTCACGTCCAGATCCTTGATCAGGGTGACGGAGTCGCCCTCTTGCAGCACGGCGCCGTTGGAGTCAACGGTCGGCGTGCTGTCGTCATCTTCGTCAGCCAGTCCGGCTTCGGCCCAGGCCTTGGCTTCGTCTTCCATGTACATCATGTCCAGCAGATCCTGAGCCCACACCTCACCCTTGCCGGAGAGTGCTTTCAGCTGGCGCCATGCCATGACCTGTACCGCAGGCACCTGGCTCCACATGCTGTCACTCAGGCAACGCCAGTGGTTGACCACTAGGGTGTCAGGCTGTTCCAGCTGACCACGGCAAGTGTTACAGATAGCCACGCTGTGATCATCGTCGCTGGCGGGAGAGTGAGGCACCACGAAGGTGGTCAGCGCCTGCTCGGCGCTGCACAGTTCACACTTGGCGCCCGCGCGCGCTTGCAGAATGGCGTTGATGGTCATGTTGTTGGTCCCATAGCTAGTGTAAAGCGACCCGCGTTGGGCGGGGCGCGTGAAAGAGGGGGCGGAATATAGCATAAAACCCCGTACTTTGTCAGGTCTGCCCTGGGTCACTGGTTGGCCGTGTTGTCGCGTAGCGCTGATCGCCAGGTATTGAGGGTGCAATT
The DNA here is from genome assembly GCF_001921245.1 of Aeromonas sp. YN13HZO-058. Classification (NCBI taxonomy): domain Bacteria; kingdom Pseudomonadati; phylum Pseudomonadota; class Gammaproteobacteria; order Aeromonadales; family Aeromonadaceae; genus Aeromonas; species Aeromonas sp. YN13HZO-058. The sequence continues at coordinate 66,998 of NZ_MQSY01000056.1, forward strand.
TGAAGCGGGATCGCTAGAATGAGCCTCTTTTTGACTGCAAGGCAGGGGCATTCGTGCTGGCTCAACGTTTTCAACAACTGGATCGACTGCTCACCCGCTATCGGCGCTGGTGGCAATATCAGCCATATCATCATCTGACCATGGCCTTTGCCGATGAGGCGCCCGATCTGGCGGCACAGCTCAATGGGCTGACGCTGACCCAGTTGGCAGAGCTCGATGCGGATATGGATGCCCTCAGCACGCTGCTTGCCCCCTGGATTGCCGAGGGGGCCGAGCTGCAGCAACTCAGCCAGCTTGCCCCTTTCACTCCCGAGCCCATCACCTGCAGCAAGGAGATGGCGCTGCATATGCCGGGGCGCAAGCAGGTCCAGATCGAATCGTTCACCGCCTGTCTGCCGGCCCATCAGGGCCCCTATCTGGAGTGGTGTGCCGGCAAGGGCCACCTCGGGCGGCTGGTGTCACTTCATCGACAGGCTCCGATCCTCAGTCTGGAGCTGCAAGATCAGCTCTGTGACGAAGGGCGGCTGCTGGCCGAGCGGGATGGCGCCAATATGACCTTTACCTGTGCCGATGCCTTTGCCCCCGAGTCGGCGGAGCTGATCGCCCCCGAACACCACGCCATGGCACTTCATGCCTGCGGCGAGCTGCACACCCATCTACTGGAGCGGGTGGCCGAGCGCAGTGCCAGCGGCGTGACCATCTCTCCCTGTTGCTACCACCTGATCCGCACCAGCCACTATCGCCCGCTGTCGGCCGCTGCCAACGCCAGCGAGCTGCTGTTGAGCAAGGCGGATCTCAAGCTGCCACTACAGGAGACGGTGACCGGTGGTGCGCGGATCGCCCGTCTGCGGGAGCAGGAAGTGGTGTGGCGGCTCGGATTTGACTGCCTGCAGCGTCAGGTGCGCGGGGTTGATGAGTATCTGCCGGTGCCCAATATGCAAAAGAGCCTGCTGACCGGCACCTTCGAGACATTTTGCGCTTGGGCTGCCGAGCGCAAAGGGATTGTGCTGCCAGCCGGGCTCGACTATTCCGCCTTTTTGGCACACGGGGAGCGCCGCTTTGGCGATGTCGCCCGCATGGAGTTGGTGCGTCATCTGTTTCGCCGTCCTCTCGAGATCTGGCTGGCGCTGGATCGCGCGCTCTTTTTGCAAGAGCAGGGCTATCGGGTCGAAGTGGGGGAGTTCTGTGCCAAACCCATGACCCCGCGCAATATCCTGATCCGTGCCGTGCGCGCCTGACGTCCGGCTCTCTCGAGCATTTTTCTTGAACATTGATGATGACTGACAGACTGAGCGTGTCAGTCATTTTTTTTCATAGCGAATAATGAACCGATGGCAGATCACCTGGCCGTCTCATCCTTCCAAAAAGTCGCGACAGACCACGCTTTAAGGTTTTCGTTTGGGTTCTTTTCTTTGTTTCAGCTGCCCTGGATATCACAAGGTGAAATGGTTCACAAATTCCGTTTATTTCTTAGTTCTCATCGTGAATTTAGTGGTTAAAACACCTACTCTTGGAGCGCATTAATTCAAACAAGGACGGTAAACATGTTCAAACCCAAGCGTTGCGCCTGGCTGATCGCCGCTGCCTGCGCATTGCCAAGCTATGCCGCAATGAGTGCAGCCATGAATATTCAACCCGATCCGCAAAATGCGGGGGGATATGTGATTGCGGCACCGGATTTGGCCGCCGTGGAAAAGGCCAAGACGGCCAACCCCATGTATGCAATATGGGCCAAAGCATTGGCCACCCGGTCAAATAAAATAGTCGATGCCATTGAACCGGGTCTGGCAAGCAATCCTGACAACGTAAAACGGGTTGAACGGGTATTTCCCCAATCTGAATGGGAATATTTAACCCAGATGGCGGCGCCGGAATATACCTATGTCCGCTTCTTGCGGGCCATCGGCAAATTCCCTGCGTTCTGCGGCGAATATACCGACGGGCGTGATGCCGATGCCATCTGTAAAAAATCCATTGTGACGGCCTTTGCCCACTTCTCTCAGGAGACTGGCGGCCATATCGCCAAGGAGAACGTCTCCGACAACCCCTTGGGGTTGGAAGAGTGGCAGCAGGCGCTGGTGCATGTGCGGGAGATGGGCTGGTCAGAGGGGCAGACTGGTTACACCACCGGCTGTGGCCAGAACGATTGGCAGAACAAGAAGTGGCCTTGCAGCACTGGTCAGGGGTACTTCGGCCGCGGCGCCAAGCAGCTCTCCTATCACTTCAACTACGGCGCCTTCTCAGAGGCGATGTTTGACGGCGATGCCTCCGTGTTGCTCAACAACCCGGGACTGGTGGCGGACTCCTGGCTCAACCTCGCTTCGGCCATCTGGTTCTTCCTCACCCCGCAGGCCCCGAAACCGGCCATGCTGCACGTGATTGATCGCACCTGGGTACCCTCCAAACGGGAAGCTGACGCCGGTATCGGCTATGGCTTTGGCACAACCATCAACGTCATCAACGGCGGCATCGAGTGCGGTGAGCAGAACAAGGACAAGGGGCAGCCGGTCAATCGCATCCGTTACTGGGAAGGGCTGGCCAACCACTACCAGATCCCGATCAAGGCGGATGAGAAGAACACCTGCTGGCAGCAGACCCCCTATGGCAGCCTCAATCTTAACGGTGCTACTGACGTGCTCTACACCAACTGGGATGGCAACTGGAAATACTATCCGGATCGCCCGGGTGGTTACTCCTTCGAGTGCGAGCTGGTGGGCTTCCAGACCGCTTATTCTGCGTTGGTACCGGGTGATTACGAGAAGTGCGTGACCAACTTCTACGGCTCCCACGCGAACTGGCCGAAAGTGCGGATCGTCGCCAAGCTCGATCCCGCCCCGGTCGATCCGGTTGACCCGCCCGTTGATGGTCAGCCTGCCTGGGAGGCCAACAAGGTCTATACCGCTGGCAGCAAGGTAAGCTATAAGGGCGCCGTCTATCAGGCCAAATGGTGGACGCAGGGGGATGATCCCGCCAAAGGTGGCCCCTGGGCGTTGGTGACAACCAAATAAAGAGATAGTCCATTTTCTGGTGGATTAAAGAGAGGGGGCTTGTCCCCCTTTTTATATTTTTGTTCGGAGGGAGAGAATAAGCGCCAGCGATTAAAAAGAGATCTATCAATGTTGCGGGGTAGTTGTAGTGTAGCGGTACTTATCAACCATCTTTACTTTTCTTGTTTAAATTGATGCACAACAGTGCATATCAAATTTTATTGATGGGCAATGGTTATGTTTTATTATTGTTGCCTGATGAGCTCGGAAAGTTATTGTGTGAGTTTTTGCTAAACATTTTTTTGAATGGTGTACCCATTACGCCATCCTCCTCATGTATATGATTAGGGTGTTTATTATATCCATCTGTCAATCCATGCCATAACATCGTTTTGAACACAATGTCTTTAACAAAAACAGACCGTAACATTATTGGGGGCAAATATGTTGTGTATTTATTTATTTACGGAGGCAAGTGTATAGTTCGGCAGATGTTTTTTGACTGCCAACGAGGTAATCTTGCTCGATTATTAAATAATCGATTTGGTGTATGAGATGGATGGGGATTGTCATCGCATTTTCCGACAGGGAAGCCGTTTGCGGTTTTAACCAGTAAGCAGATAGCAGGAAAGAGGAGTGCACCATGGAACTGGTGGTGATCCGCCATGCTGAGACGCAGGCCAATGCCGAGGGACGTTATCAGGGGGCGTTGGATATCGGGCTCAATGACGATGGCGTGCGCCAGATCTCCCGCTTGGCTGAGGAAGTCTCGGTGGCACTGCCGCCGTTCGATCGGCTGCTGGCCTCACCCCTGCTGCGGACAAGAGAGTGCGCGGCCATCTTGTCTCGCCAGTTGGGATTGCCTGTTGAGCTTGCGCCAGCTTTTCGTGAGCGGGATGTCGGCTTGTTTGAAGGGCTGACACAGGCAGAGGCTAGGGCGCGATATCCCGAACTGTGGGCGCGCAATATCACCCGGCGCTGGGCGCAAGCACCTCCCAGTGGTGAAACCCTGGACGAGGCGATTGCCCGGGTCTCGCAGGGATTAACGGCACTGGCTTCGACCATGCAGGGGGAGCGGGTACTGTTGGTGGCGCACGGTGTGGTCGCCAAGGTGATCCGCGCCCTAACGACCGCCGGATTTGATGATTTTTTCGAGTGGCAATTGCCCAACGGTGGCATGCTGTCGGTGAGGCTCTCTCTGGCTGATGGTGGCCCACTGCGCTTTAGCCGTCCCCTTGATGGTTGTGATTGAAGAGTGCACCAAAAGCAGGACGAAAAAAGCAGCGCTACCGAAGAGGGTTGCGCTGCTTTTGTGTTTGTTGCGGTTGGTTATCTCTGAAGGCACTGGTTAGCAGTGTCAGTACAGGGCAGGGGCGTGCGCCCTCAGATCGGCTCCGGCTCCTCTTTGCGGCAGCAGTTGCGCCCCTGTTTCTTGGCCATATAGAGGGCGGTGTCGGCTCGTCTAACCATCTTCTCTACAGTGTCATGGTTGCCCTTGCTGGCGCTGATCCCGATGCTGATGGTCAATGAGACCTCAAGTGCTCCGGATAGCGCATGGCGGGCCGATTCCACCGCTAGCCTGATCCGCTCGGCGCTGGCCCAGGCCAGCTCCAGCGAGGTCTCCGGCAGCAGCACGATAAACTCCTCGCCGCCCCAGCGCCCCAGCATGTCTACCTCGCGCAGCTGCTTGCTGATCCGGTTGACCAGGCTCAGGATCGCCTGATCCCCCTGCTGGTGGCCAAAGGTGTCGTTGACCTCCTTGAAGTGATCGATGTCGATCAGCAGCAGGCTCATGGTGTGGCCAAAACGCTGGCAGCGCTGCATCTCGGCGTTGACCAGCTCATCGAAGCGACGCCGGTTGGCAATGCCGGTCAGGGGATCCGTGGTGGCGGCGACCTTTAGCTCCTCCACCAGTCGCGCCCGCTCGGAGATGTCGCGCAGGATGGCGGTCATCTCGGTGGTCTGGCCCAGATTGATCTTGGCGATGGTCACCTCCAGCGGAAATTCGCTGCCATCACGGCGCAACCCCACCACGGAGGCGCGGGCATGCATGGGGCGCGAATTGATGGGGGAGTTACTGAACGCTTTGAAGTAGCTGTCGTGGTTGGCGCGAAAGCGCTGCGGCAGCAGGGTTTCCAGCCGCTTGCCAAGATAGCTCTCGTCGATGCCGAACATCTCGCAAGCGGCGGTGTTGATAAGCTCGATCCGCGATTCGCTGCTGACGCTGATGATGCCGTCATAGGCAGAGTTGACGACTGCTTCAAAGCGGCGGCGACTGGTCTTGAGCGCCTCTTCCAGCTGCTTCTTGGCGGTGATGTCGATGGCTGTGACGATGATCCGGTTGATCCGTGCCTGCTCGGGAATGATGGGGGAGAGGACAAAGCGCCACCAGCTGGTGCGCGACAGGCTGTCGATGGGGAGCTCGCTCTCCACCCCGGTCTGCTGGCTCACGCATTCGTGCATCGGCTGCTCGATACTGCTGGTGATGTAACGGGGAAACATTTCGTTCAGCCGTTTGCCAATGCAGCCAAGCACCTCGATCTCGAAGGCCTTGGCGAAGGTATCGTTAGCTGATATCAGGACAAAATGGTCATCCTTGTCGAGGCTGAATACCGCCACGGCAGCGCCGATGGCGTCGAGGGATGACTTTATGTCGGCATGGGAACCTTGTGTAAACATGCGACCTCCACGGCGAATAACATATTGATATTCAGTATAGTGTGGTCGTTTGGCTAACTACTCTTCGATATCCAGCAACACCAGAATGGCGCTGTCGCCGCCCCATTCGCGGGGAGCCTGATGGAAGGCGCGCACATTGGGGTGCTGGGCCAGCCAGCTGGGAATGCGCTGCTTGAGAATATGTTTGCCGATGCCGTGCATCACCGAGGCGACGTGAATGTTCTCTTTTTGGCAGAGAGTGAGCAGGGCGGCCAGCTCCTGTTTTGCCTGCTGCTGGTTCATGCCGTGCAGATCGAGATAGATCTCCGGCGGATAAATGCCCCGTTTGAGCTTTTTCAGCTCAAATTTTGACACATCTTCCCGCACGTAACGGGTCGGCCCATCGTCGTCAAGATGGGGCTGATACTCATCGCTGAAATAGTGGTCAACCCCAAGCTTTTCGCGGGTTTCGCGCAATTCGCGTTTCTGCTTGACCGGGCGTAACTCGGCCCTTATGGTATCTTGCTTGATTTTCCGGGTACCTTTTATCGCATCGCGGAACAGCAGGGTTTCCTCGTCTGTCGGTGAGGGCGTTTTTTTCATCGGATGCTCATTTATTAGGTATGCGTCTTGCCCGCTACATAAGTTGGGCTCGGGCCGGATATTACTCGACTTGGAGGTGGATTTGGACAAGATATTTATCGATGAGGTGGTTGCCGAGATGCACACCATCCAGGACATGTTGCGTTGGGCCATGAGTCGTTTCAACGACGCCGGGATTTTTTACGGTCATGGAACCGACAACGCCTGGGATGAAGCTGTGCAGCTGGTACTGCCCGCGTTACATCTGCCACCGGATGTAGACCCGGCCATGCGCCACTCCCGTCTCACCAGCAGCGAGCGTCACCGTATTGCCGAGCTGATTATCCGCCGCGTACAGGAGCGGGTACCTGCTGCCTACCTGACCAACAAGGCCTGGTATGCCGGTTGGGAGTTCTACGTGGACGAGCGGGTGCTCATTCCCCGTTCCCCGATTGCCGAGATGGTGGCCAACCGTTTCGCGCCCTTCCTCAAACATGAACCGACCCGGATCATGGACCTGTGCACCGGCTCCGGTTGCATCGCCATCATCATGGCCCACGAGTTCCCGGAAGCGGAAGTGGATGCCATCGACATCAGCGTCGATGCGCTGAACGTGGCCGAGCGCAACATCAACGATCACGGGCTGGAGCAGCAGGTCATTCCGATCCGCTCCGATCTGTTCCGCGATCTGCCGGCGGGTGACAAGTACGATCTCATCGTTTCCAACCCGCCCTATGTGGACTCCGAAGATATGTCGGATCTGCCGGACGAGTTCCGTCATGAGCCCGAGCTGGCGCTGGCGTCCGGTTCCGATGGCCTCAAGCTGACCAAGCGTCTGCTGGCCCATGCGGCCGACTTCCTCAAGGATAACGGCGTGCTGGTGGTCGAAGTGGGCAACAGCATGATCCATCTGGAAGCCCAGTTCCCCGAGATCCCCTTCACCTGGGTTGAATTCGAAAACGGCGGACACGGTGTCTTTGTGATGACCCGTGACGAGCTGGTGCAGTATCAGGATCATTTCGCCATCTACAAGAACTAAGCAGGAGCGCGCATGGCAGGGAACAGTTTTGGTCAACTCTTTCGGGTCACCACCTTTGGCGAGAGCCACGGCCTGGCGCTGGGCGCCGTGGTCGATGGTTGCCCGCCGGGGCTGGAGATAAGCGAAGCGGATCTGCAGGGCGATCTGGATCGGCGCAAGCCGGGCACTTCCCGCTACACCACGCCGCGCCGCGAGCCGGACGAGGTGAAGATCCTCTCCGGGGTGTTCGAAGGGAAGACCACCGGCACCTCCATCGGGCTGCTTATCGAGAATACCGATCAGCGCTCCAAGGATTACTCCGACATCAAGGATCTGTTCCGGCCGGGTCACGCTGACTACACCTATCACCAGAAGTATGGTCAGCGCGACTATCGCGGCGGCGGTCGCTCCTCGGCGCGCGAAACCGCGATGCGGGTGGCGGCAGGTGCCATTGCCAAGAAGTACCTGAAACAGGTGCATGGCATCGAGATCACCGGTTTTCTCTCCCAGCTCGGCCCCATCAAGGCCGAGGCGTTCGACGCCGCGCAGATTGAGCAGAATCCCTTCTTCTTCCCCGATGCGGGCAAGCTGGAGGAACTGGATCAATACATGCGCGACCTGAAAAAAGAGGGCAACAGCATCGGTGCCAAGGTGCAGGTCATTGCGCGCAATGTGCCGGTGGGCCTGGGTGAGCCGGTGTTCGATCGACTCGACGCCGACATTGCCCATGCCATGATGGGCATCAATGCGGTGAAAGGGGTGGAGATCGGTGACGGCTTCGCGGTGGTGGAGCAAAAAGGCTCCGAGCATCGCGACGAGATGACCCCGGCAGGCTTTGCCAGCAACCATGCGGGCGGCATTCTGGGCGGCATTTCTTCCGGTCAGGATATCGTGGTGAGCATGGCGCTCAAGCCCACTTCCAGCATCACTGTGCCGGGCAAGACCATCAATACCGAAGGCGAGGCCATCGAGATGATCACCAAGGGTCGCCACGATCCTTGCGTCGGTATCCGCGCCGTGCCTATCGCAGAAGCCATGCTGGCGCTGGTATTGATGGATCACCTGCTGCGCCATCGTGCCCAGAATCAGGGGGTGTTGACCCATACCCCGCAGTTGCGCTGATCGGCGCTGCTGCCTATCGACTGATCGCTCCTGCTCGGAGATCCGGTTCGGTAACCAACACAAAGGCGACCTCATGGTCGCCTTTGCTATTTCCGGGGGATGGCTTATTCCGTCAATGTTCACTGATGGTGCGTGTCAGCAGATCCGCGGCACCCGGATCGGCATTGAGGCGGCAGCTGGGGGGCGAGAACTTGCCATGGGTTTTGGGCAAGGCGTGGATCGCCTCGTTGATCTTGAGGAGCTGCGCGTCGCTCACGCTGTTTTTGGCAAACATCAGGCTGACCGGTTGGTGGTGCAGCAAGAGCTGGCAGCTGATAAAACCCTCGGCTCCTAGCTGGGCCAGCCGATAGCGGGCATATTGCCACTCCATGATGATGCCATCGAGGCGGCGAGCCAGCAGCAGATCGATCATCCGCTCATCGGCGTTGTACTCGGTCGCCCCCTTGAGGGCGGGGCACTCCTCCATCTGCTGGATGGGGCGGGTGCCGCGCAGCTTGCCAAGCTTGAGCCCCTTGCTGTGGCAAAGTTCGGGCAGGGTATCGAGCTTGGCCCAGCGATCCTGATGGCCGGGGATAGGGTCATTGCTCAGCAGCACATACGCGCTCTGGCGGTAGGGATCCGAGAAGCGGGCGTACTGTTGGCGCTCCGGCAATGGCAGGGCGGCCATCGCCACATCCAGCTGATCGTGCTCCACCAGATGGAGCGCTCGCGCCCAGGGGATCTCGCGAAACCTGGGGGTGAAGCCTGCCCGGGTGAGGATCTGGCGGGTCAGGCTGACATCCAGCCCGTCCAGCTCGCCCCGGTTATCGATCTGGCTGAAGGGGGGCCAGTGGCTCCAGGCCACGGTCAGGGTCTGGTCGGCCTGCAACGCAGGGGAGAGCAGCATAAGCAGCAGGCCGATCCGAATGGACCATCTGCTGCGGGTAGCGTATTGCGTGGTCATAGCCAAACCTCGTTATCCCGTTCTTCTTTCACGTGTCCTGTCGTCCGCATGTCCGGGCCGGAGCTGCGGAGACAGATATTATGTTGGCAGTTAATAGTGTGGTGCCTGCGCCAGCGGTCAACGGGATTATTCGGGGGGCCGCAGGGGGCTTTTCTGTTCGTGCTGGGAGGAACATCACATTTTTCTCGTTTATCCCGGGCAACTCCGTTAGACTGCGCCTCTATTCTTTCCCCTTTGCTCTGCTCCCCGGGGAAATCGTTGTTTTCTCAATAGGCCCAGATCTTGTGAGATGGCATCGGCTCAGCAGAGGAGCCCCACCACAAATCCCCGGCGCCACTATCCCTAGCAGGTAACTATGAGTTTTACTTCCCTCGGTCTGGCCGAACCCTTGTTGCGTGCCGTTGCCGAACAAGGCTACGACACCCCGTCTCCCATTCAGCAGCAAGCGATCCCCGCCGTTTTGGCTGGCCGCGATCTGATGGCGGCGGCCCAAACAGGGACCGGCAAGACCGCAGGCTTTACCCTGCCGATGCTGCAACGTCTGATGGAGAGCAAGCGCAAGGTCTCTCCGAACCGCATTCGTGCGCTGGTGCTGACCCCGACTCGCGAGCTGGCCGCCCAGGTGGGCGAGAGCGTGCGTAACTACGGCAAACACCTGCCGATGCGCAGCCACGTCGTGTTCGGCGGCGTCAGCATCAATCCGCAGATGATGGCGACTCGCCGTGGTCTGGACGTGCTGGTGGCCTGCCCCGGCCGCCTGATGGATCTCTACAACCAGAACGCCGTCAAGTTTGACGAAGTGGAGATCCTGGTACTGGACGAAGCGGACCGCATGCTCGACATGGGCTTTATCCGCGACATCCGCAAGATCCTGGCCCTGATGCCGAAGAAGCGCCAGAACCTGCTGTTCTCCGCTACTTTCGCCGACGAGATCCGCGAACTGGCCACCGGTCTGCTGGATAACCCGGCGGTGATCGAAGTCGCCCCACGCAACAGCACCGCCGAGCGTATCGAGCAGCTGGTTCACCCGTGCGACAAGGCCAACAAGATCGGTCTGCTGAGCCATCTGGTCACCAGCAACAACTGGCAGCAGGTACTGGTGTTCACCCGTACCAAGCACATGGCTAACCGCGTTGCCGAGACCCTCGACAAGAACGGCGTCAGCGCTGCCGCCATCCACGGCAACAAGAGCCAGGGGGCCCGTACCCGCGCACTGGCCGGTTTCAAGGATGGTAGCGTCAAGGTGCTGGTGGCGACCGATATCGCCGCCCGTGGTCTGGACATCGACAAGTTGCCGCAAGTGGTCAACTTCGAGCTGCCCAACGTGGCGGAAGATTACGTGCACCGTATCGGCCGTACCGGTCGTGCCGGTGCTGCCGGTCACGCCATCTCTCTGGTTGCTGCCGATGAAGGGAAGCTTATCAAGGCGATCGAGCGTCTGACCAAGCAGAACATTCCGTGCGAGCAGGTGGCCGGTTTTGAAGCCTCCCGCGAGACCCTGGACAACATCGCTCGTGGTATCGGCGCGCCGCTGCGCAAAGAGCCTCGTGATCCGAGCGAGCAGCGCCGCACCCCGCCGCGTCCGCAAGGTCAAGGCCAGCGTCAGGGCGCCGGTCGTTCTGCCTCTAATGGCAATGCAGGTGGTGCGCGTACCGGTAACGGTGGCAAGCCCAAGCCGCAAGGTGGTCAGCGTCCGGCTGATGGCGCGGGCAAACCGGCTCAGGCCCGTCGCCCCCGTCGCGCTACCCACAACCAGTAAGCGGCTCGGGAGCCTGGCTCCCCCGCTGTACGGTTGACTGAAAAAGCCCTGCCAATCTGGCAGGGCTTTTCTATTTTCGGTAGACAGGGTTTTGGTGGGGCAGCGTAGCCTGCCGACAAAGCGTCAGGGGAGCAGCGCCGTGATCAGGAGATGGGCCGCGCTCACCAGGATCACCGCGAAGGTCAGCCCCATTCCTGCCACTCGGTAGCGGAAGTTCTCCGGCGTGTGGCTCATGCCAAAGGCGTGACAGACGCGACCAAGCAACAGGGCACTTCCCAGCAAATGGACAAGCCAGGGGGGCTGGCTGGTGGCTTCGACAAAATAGATCAGTAGCAGGGCGAGGGGGACATACTCGGCAAAATTGGCATGTACCCGCATGGCCCGCAGCATGGCGGGATCATCACCGTGCCCCAGCGCCACCTTGCGGCTATGGCGGGTGCGAATGGTACGAATGCCCAGCAACACAAACAGCAGAGCGAGCAGGGCCGCGTAAACAGGCAGTATGGTCATGGTATCTGGCTCCCGGAGTGATGATGTCGAGTCGCCAGTGATTTGATTGATATTGCATGGCGTCTCAATGGTTTGCCTCTGAGGGTAGCAGTCATCTGTACCAGATTGACCCGTCATATGGCGATGTTGCGAACGTTAAATCGACCTAATAGCAAAAGCCCCACCAATATTCGTTGGCGGGGCTTTTGCTATTAAGAGAATTGAATCGCGGCAAGGATTAGAGCGCGGGCAGCATTCCCAGGCTGACGCTGACCTGTACGCCGACAATCAGCACCCCCATGGCGGCGGCCAGTCCCAGCGCCACTACGCCACCCGGGGCGCGGTAGTGGTGGGCGGGCGCCTGTTTGCGGCTCTGCCATACCAGTGCCACCGGCAGCAGTACCGCGAGGATCGCCAGCGCAATGGCGGCGTAGCCGAGGGCCATGATAAAGCCCTGCGGGAAGTAGAGGGCAAACAGCAGGGGCGGCACAAAGGTGATCAGGCCGGTCTGGCTGCGACCCTGCCAGTTATCTTTGCGACGGGTCACCTTGGCCATAAAGTCGAACAGCCCCAGCGTCACCCCGAGGAAGGAGGTGGCGAGTGCCAGATCGGCAAACAGGTGCATCGCCTGATTAAACGCAGGCCAGCTCACCAGCTTGCCGACGTTGGCTAGCAGGCTGTCCAGCGCGCCACCAGTTTGCAGCAGGGCTTGCTGGCCGAGCAGACCGAGGATCGCTACCTGCCACAGCACGTAGAGGATCAGCGGCAGGGCAGAGCCCCAGACAAAGACCCGGCGCAGCTGCTTGGGGCAATCCCCCAGATAGAGCATCACGCTCGGAATGGAGCCGTGAAAGCCGAACGAGGTGAAGATGACCGGCAGGCCCGCCAGCAACAGGCCCTGACCCAGCGGCATCGAGAGCAGATGTTGCCCCTCTGCGCGCGGCAGCAGCAGTGCCAGCACCGCCACCATGATCACCAGTTTCACGGTGAACATCAGCCGGTTGAGGTAATCCACCGAGCGGGTGCCGACACAGACCATGCCGCCAAACAGCAGGGTAAAGGCCCAGGCGGCCTGCTCTTGGCTGAGGGTCATGCCCGCATCGGCCAGCGCCTGTGCCAGCAGGCTGCTGCCGCCGCTGATGTAGGCGGAGGCGAGCGAGTAGAACAGCATCAGGATACAGAAGGAGGCGATGCGCTTGCCCCAGGGGCCGAGCAGATGATCCGCCAGCTGGTGCAGGTACCACTTGCCGGTGTTTAGGCTCGCCTCTACCTGCAGCATGGCGGTGAAGGCCATCAGGGCCCAGAGGCCGACCATCAGCATCAGGGTGGCGGGGCCGCCGAGGGAGGAGGAGGCCAGCGGCAGGGCCAGCATGCCGGCGCCTATGGTGGTGCCGGCAATCAACAGGGTACAACCCAGGGTTTTGGTATTCATGTTATCCATCCGAACGTAGCGGTGTCAGTGCAAACAGGTGGTGTCAGCAGTGACGTCAACAAGAGGGGTCAATTGGCGTTATCAGCAGGCGCCTCCGGGGATAAGGCCGGAGGCTGGCAATATCGGAACGGGAACATCTGTACCTAAAACCTGTCACTTGTAAAAGATGGTTGCCACGTTAGCGGATCAAAATAGCGGAGACAACCCCTTTATTGGGGTTTTGTGCTGGCTTGTGGCGATAAGTGGAAATAAATGATGACAGTAGTGGCTAATTGCAGAAAAAAGCACCGAAAAAACGACTGATAGGGCGGCTCATAGATACGGATAAGCCAAGTGGCAGCAGCACAGATAGGGGAGCGAGGAGGGCCTTGTATTGACGTTGGCGTGGCGTTGAGGGGCAAAAGGGGTGTGGAGACCGGCTGTTTAGTCGGTCAGACGGGTAGAGAAAGCAGAGCGTGCGGGCAGGGTTGTGGGGAGAAGCAATAAGGCTGCCGATGCTGGCAGCCTTATTGTCATCTATTCTCTTTGCCCACCCATTGCCAGCAAACCTGATCTGCTACGGAGCGGGTTAGCGGCGGCGCTTGAGGGTGCGGCTCACATAGTGCAGTCCGCTCTGGTAGTCGCCGTTCACCGCCTTGAGTGCTAGCTCCAGCGCCTGGTTTGCCAGCGCATCGTGCTGCTGGGGCAGGGAGTTGATGCCAAAGGGGAGAAAATCGAGCAGCCGATCATCGCCGAAGGTGGCCATGGCTAGCTGGTTCATATCGATCTCTTGTTCCAATAGATAGTCGAGCACCCCCTCCATCAGGATGTAGGAGGTAGTGATCAGTGCTTCGGGTAGTTGACCCAGTTGCTGGTGCAGATCTTTGATCAGGCGATACCCCTCAAGGCGGGAGAAGTTATCCCCCTCGCACAGGTGGCAGGCCGCACTGTGGCTGGCGACCGCCTGCTCGAAACCGGCTTTGCGCTCCTTGCTGATCGTGAGTGCTGGTAGCGCGGTGATCAAGGCGATATGGCGTAAGGTAGGGGTGAGCAGGGAGCTGGTGAGATCAAAGCTCGCCTTCTCGTTTTCACTGGCGACGGTGACGAACTGATCGGCGGCCATGGCACGGTCGATGGCGAGGATCTGGCTGCCTTGTGCCTGCAATTTGCCGTAGAAGGGGTCGTCCGGCGGCAGACAGCTGGCCACCAGCAGGGCGTCCACATGGCGGCTCACCAGCATCTGAGCCAACTCTTTTTCGGTGGCGGGATCATCTTCCGAGCAGACGATAAGCAGCTGATAACCCTGCGCCCGCGCCCCCTGTTCCAGCCGTTTGGCCAGCTTGGCGTAACTGGCGTTTTCAAGATCGGGCAGGATAAAGCCCAGAGTCTTGGTCTGGCCGCCACGCAGGGAGGCGGCGCGGCTGTCCGGCTGGTAGTTGTGGGCGGTGACCACAGCCATCACCTTGTCACGGGTAGCCTGGCTGATGCGGTATTGGTCGGCCTTGCCATTGATCACATAGCTTGCCGTGGTGCGCGAGACACCGGCGAGGGCGGCGATTTCATCCAGTTTCATCATATTGGCTCTGTTTGAGTTGCAAGGCCCACGGTCACTGCCGGGTGAGGGCACCGAAAAGTGTGCGCGGGATCATATCATTGAAAAGCACTCTTTGTGGGTACTTGATCAATTCGCTGAAACGATTCAGTCTGAGTGTAAGTGAAACGATTCAGCCTGTCAGCAACGAAGAGACCCAGTGGCCTGAAAATCAGGCACCGATCACAGACAACCGCGATCGGGTCTATTGTCAGCTGGCGAGTTACTCGAATGTTCAATTGTGATCTACCGGCACGGCCGGAACCTGATGGAGAGTCTCTATGTTGAAGTTGGCGCGAGAGCAGATCTTGCTGGGGCAGACGGCGGTGACCAAGTCGGACGCCATTGCCTTGCTGGCAGGCAAACTGACCGAAGCCGGTCTGGTGGAAGCGGGCTATGTGGATGGGATGCTGGCCCGCGAGGCGCAACATGCCACCTATCTTGGCAGCGGCATCGCTATTCCTCACGGCACCACCGACACCCGCCATCTGGTGAAGAGCACCGGCGTCATGGTGGCCCAGTTCCCCAACGGTATCGAGTGGGATGAGGGGCAGATTGCCTACGTCGCCATCGGGATTGCCGCCAAGTCCGACGAGCATCTGGGCATTTTGCGCCAGCTCACCCATGTGCTGGGTGACGAGCAGGCGGCCGCGCAATTGAGAGAGGCTACCGATGCCGACACCATCATCAACATCCTGACCGGTGCCACTGCCGCCAAAGAGGTGCAATACCTGACTCTGGCTGACTTCCCGGCCGATGATCGCGACCAGCTGTTGCTGGGTGCGGCCGCGCGCGCCAAGTCTGCTGGCTGGGGCGATGCTGCCATGGTGACGGCGCTGCTGGCAAGCGATCCCGCCTATCTGGGCGAGGGCGTCTGGCTGGCCCGTGCGCAAGCTGCCCAGACCGGTTGGGTGCTGGCCACGCCTAGCACTGCACTGAACGTAGGGGAGCTACCGGTCAGCGCCATGCTGTTGCTGTGTGCCGCAGATGCGGGCCATCTGCCGCAACTTGAGAATCTGGCCAAACTGGCAGCGGCCGGTCAACTTGCCACGCTGGCGGGCAACGAGGGCTTGGCCATGCTGCAAGCAGGCCCCGCGAGCGGTCTTTCCGAAACCTTCACCATCATCAACCCCCACGGCCTGCACGCTCGTCCGGGCGCCATGCTGGTCAAGGTGGCCAAAGAGTTTGAATCCGACATCCGGGTTGCCAATCTGGATGGCAGCGGCGAGGCGGTCTCTGCCAAGAGCCTGATGAAGGTGATCGGCCTTGGCGTTAAGTGCGGTCACCGTCTGGCGTTTCGCGCCGAAGGAGCGGATGCCGAAGCCGCCCTCAAGGGGATCGGTGAGGCCATCGCTGCCGGTCTGGGCGAGGGGGCGCATTGATGAAGATTGTCACCATTACCCTCAACCCCGCGCTCGATCTCACCACCCGTCTTGAGGCGATGAGCCTTGGCGAGGTGAATCTGGTGAGCGAGGCCAACCTGCGCGCGGCGGGAAAGGGGATCAACGTCGCCATGGTGCTCAAGGATCTGGGCCGCGACGTGGGCGTCACCGGCTGGCTTGGCGCTGACAATGAGCAGAGCTTTGTCTCCTTGTTTGCAGATCGAGCGCTGGATGATCATTTTGTGCGCGTGGCGGGCAGCACCCGCATCAACGTCAAGATCTCCGAGCAGTCCGGTCGGGTCACCGATCTCAACCTGCCGGGGCTCACCATCCATGAAGGGGAAGTGAGCGCGCTGGAGCAGGCCATCGATGAGCTGGCATCGCAGGCGGAATGGTTCGTGCTGGCGGGTAGCCTGCCCAAAGGGGTGGCCCCCGATTACTGCGCCCATCTGATCCGCCTGCTCAAGGCAAAGGGCAAGCAGGTGATCTTCGATTGCAGCGGCGCGGCCTTAAGCGAAGGGATCAAGGCGGCGCCGACCCTGGTCAAACCCAATTTGGAAGAGCTTGAGCAGTGGGCTGGCCGCCCCATCAAGACCCTGAGCGAGCAGGCCGAGTGTGCCCGCGCGCTGCAGGCAAGCGGCATCCCCAACGTGGTGATCTCCAACGGCGCCGATGGCCTCATCTGGTTTGCCCCGGATGCAGTCTGGCAGGCCATTCCGCCGCGGATGCAGGTAGTCAGCACGGTCGGTGCTGGCGACTCGCTGGTCGCCGGTCTCGCCCATGGTCTCAGCCTTGGCTGGGCGCCGGAGCAGACCCTGCGGCTGGCCACCGCCGTCTCGGCCTTGGCGGTCAGCCAGGTGGCGGTCGGTTTTAGCGATATCAGTGTGCTCAACCCCTTACTTGAACAGGTGCGCGTACAGCCTCTGGATGAGCTGGTACCGGTTCAATGCAATACCCCCTCAATGGAAAACTCAGGAGATGCCCAATGAAAGCAATCTTGGTTACGGCTTGCCCGGCGGGCATTGCCACCAGCTTTCTCGCTGCAAAACGGATAGAACAGCAGGCCAAACTGGCTGGCTGGGAACTCACCCTCGACGTCGGCTCCAGCGTGCAACCGCGCCAGATCCCCTCAAAAGAGCAGATTGCCGCCGCCGATCTGGTGCTGGTTGTCGCCAGCGCCCCAGTGGATCTCGCTGCCTATGATGGCAAGCGGGTCTATCAGGGCAGCATGGATCTCGCCCTGCAAGATCCGGCTGCCTTGCTGGAGGCCGCAACCAGCGGTGCCAGCGTCTATCGTCATCAAGCCGCTCCCGCAGCAGCTAAACCCGCCGCCGCTGGCAAGCGCATCGTCGCAGTCACCGCCTGCCCCACCGGGGTGGCCCACACCTTTATGTCGGCAGAAGCGCTCGAGACCATGGCCAAGCAGCTGGGTTACCAGATCCGCGTCGAGACCCAGGGCTCGGTCGGTGCCCAGAATGCCCTGACTGCCGAAGAGATTGCATCTGCCGATCTGGTGTTCCTCGCCACCGATATCGAAGTGGACATGGCCCGTTTCGATGGCAAGCAGGTCTATCGCACCAGCACAGGCGCTGCGCTCAAGAAAACTCGCGCCGAGCTCGACAAGGCGTGGAACGAGGCAAAACTGTATCGCCACAGTGGCGGCAGCCAGCCCAAGAAAGAAGAGAAGGCTGGCCCCTACAAGCATTTGCTGACCGGTGTCTCCTTTATGCTGCCGATGGTGGTGGCGGGTGGTCTTATTATCGCGCTCTCGTTCGTGTTCGGTATCGAAGCGTTCAAGGTGGAAGGCACCCTGGCCGCCGCCCTGATGAAGATCGGTGGTGGCTCCGCCTTTGCCCTGATGATCCCGGTGCTGGCCGGTTACATTGCCTACTCCATCGCTGACCGTCCGGGTCTCGCCCCCGGCATGATCGGCGGTATGCTGGCAAGCTCGCTGGGCGCCGGTTTCCTCGGTGGCATCGTGGCCGGTTTCCTGGCCGGTTACAGCGCCAAGTACCTGAGCGACAAGGTGCGCCTGCCGACCACTCTGGAAGCGCTCAAGCCCATCCTGATCATTCCGTTGGTGGCCAGCCTCTTTACCGGTCTGGTGATGATCTACGTAGTGGGTGGCCCGGTGGCTGGCATCATGAATGCCATGACCGAGTTCCTCAACAACATGGGCTCTGCCAACGCAGTGCTGCTGGGTGTGATCATCGGTGCCATGATGTGCTTCGATATGGGGGGGCCTGTCAACAAGGCGGCCTACGCCTTCGGTGTCGGCCTGCTGGCCTCCAAAACCTACGCCCCGATGGCTGCAGTCATGGCCGCCGGTATGGTGCCGGCACTGGGGATGGGGATCGCCACCTTCCTGGCCCGCACCAAGTTCATCAAGGCGGAGCAGGAAGCGGGCAAAGCCTCCTTCGTACTGGGACTGTGCTTTATCTCCGAGGGGGCCATTCCGTTTGCCGCCAAGGATCCGATGCGCGTCATCCCGGCCTGCATGGTGGGCGGCGCCCTGACCGGTGCGCTCTCCATGCTGTTCGGCTGCGAGCTGATGGCGCCCCACGGCGGTCTGTTCGTGCTCTTTATCCCGCACGCCATCAGCAACGTCATGATGTATATCGTGGCCATTGCCGCAGGCTCGCTGTTGACCGGCGTCTCCTACGCCATGCTCAAGCGCGGTGAAGAGCAGGCCAAGCTGGCGACAGCCTGAGTGGTGTAGCGTAAGTAAATGCAATCAATAACAAAGCGGCCTTCGGGCCGCTTTTGGTTTCGTGTGGGAACGTTTTTAATGATGGTCGTAAACAGGTAAGGAAAGAGCTTAAAAATCCCAACCCGCTTGATCCGGTTGCTCACTTTGGGCGCCTTCCTGTGCCTTGCGGCGGGCGGCGTCGACCCGCGCCTTGCGGTTGCGGCACAGGCGCATCACCTCCTGCTGCTGGGCAGGGGTCATGGTGAGCCAGTTGAAACGCTCCTCGCGATTGCGCAGGCACCCCTTGCAGTAGCCCTTGTTGTTCACTTCGCAGACCCCGATGCAGGGGCTCTGCAGCGGGAAGATTTCGAGCTGTTCCATCCATCACCTCGTACATCCTGTCACCTTGTTATAACCCAGTGGATCCCCTTTGGAGAAATCCTGCTTCAAGTGATTGATGTCGTTTGCTTTCCCCCTGCAAATTTGGCATCTTCCCCGCCGAGCATGGCTCTTGGCGTTATATGAGGACATATGAACAAACACGCGTACTGGCTGACCGCCGCAGTGCTGGGACTGGCCGGTTGTGCGGGCAACTCTGATAAAGCAGATGTGCCCAAAAAACAGACCGATAACAGATGCTTTCTTAACTGCGAGGTGCCGGAAAATCTGGGCAAGCAGTATCTGGACGGGACCTTGCCAGAGAATCTGGTGAGGGTGGAGCGGGTCAATAGCCGTGCGCGTGCCGACTACAGCAAGTTTGGCCCGCAAAGCCGACTGGTATTGCAGCGTTCCGGCAAGATGACCCGCCGTTATGGCGAGCTCTATCACCAGCTCTCCCGTTGGGTGGCCAATGGTGGCAATCCTGCCGACATCACCCGTTACGGCATCAGCCTGGCCCAGCTGGGCGGCGCCGATCGGATGGGCAACGTGCTGTTTACCGGTTACTACTCGCCGGTGCTGGAGGTGCGTCACCGTCCGGACGCCAAGTACAAGTATCCCATCTATGCCATGCCCAAATGTGGTGGCAGCTGTCCGACCCGTGCCCAGATCCATCAGGGGGCCCTGGCCAACCGCGGGCTGGAGCTGGGCTACAGCAAGTCTCTTATCGACAACTTCCTGATGGATGTGCAGGGCTCCGGCTTTGTCCACTATGGCGATGACGATCGACTGCAGTATCTGGGCTACAGCGGCAAGAACGGTCACGGTTACGTCAGTATCGGCCGGGTGCTGATCGATCGCGGTGAAGTGCCCAAAGAGCAGATGTCGATGAAGGCCATCAAGGATTGGGCCAACCGCCAACCGGAGGAGAGCGTCAAGGAGCTGGTGGAGCAGAACCCCTCCTATGTCTTCTTCGAGCGTCGCCCGACCAATGACGTGATCGGTGCTGCCGGTATCCCGCTGCTGCCGCTGGCGGCCGTTGCTGCCGACAAGACCCTGCTGCCGATGGGCACCCCGATCCTCGCGGAAGTCCCCTTGCTCGATAAAGAGGGCAACTGGACCGGTAAGCACCAGCTGCGCTTGTTGATTGCGCTGGATGTGGGCGGGGCGGTGAAGAAGGGGCACCTCGATCTCTATCACGGCATGGGCGAGAAGGCCGGTGTCGCGGCCGGACACTACAAGCACTTTGGTCGGGTCTGGAAGCTGGGCCTGCACCACGGGCCGACTGCCGCCCCCTGGTTGTAATCCTCTGAGGGGCCGGGCGTCTGTAATCGGGCGCCCGAGCAAAGATGAAGAGACAAAAAAGCCGCCGGATTGCTCCGGCGGCTTTCTATTTTGCGCGAGTTGCCAGCCTGTGGCGATGTCAGCTCTTCTGGATATCCAGCTTGATGGCGCCGACCGGTTTGCAGCAGCAGGGCAGGCACTCCCCCTGGGCGACAAATGCCAGCGGCACCGCAGGATAGTGCACCTTGCCAGCCATCAGCGGAGTACGGCAGGCGCCGCAATAGCCGCTGCGACACTGGAACTCCACATGATGACCGTGGCGCTCCAGGGTCTCCAACACGCTTTCGCCGGGATGGGCGTGCAGCACGGCACCATCCCGGGTATGTACCCGCGGTGCCACGGCCGCATGCTGTTCGGCAGGCGCGTGCGGGGCAGGGGTCAGCGTGTTGGTGGCGTCACTCACAGTTCGAAATCACCCAGGTCGTCAGCATTCACTTCACTGTCGATCTGACCGACCAGATAGGAGCTTACCTCTACCTCTTGCGGGGCGACCTGTACGTTGTCAGACGACAGCCAGGTGTTGATCCAGGGGATCGGGTTCTGCTTGGTGCCGGCAAAGGCGGGTTGCAGGCCGACCGCGCTCATGCGCAGGTTGGTGATGTACTCCACGTACTGGCAGAGGATGTCCTTGTTCAGACCGATCATGGAGCCGTCCCGGAACAGGTACTCGGCCCACTCTTTCTCCTGAATGGCCGCTTCCTTGAAGATCTCGAAGCAGGCCTGTTCGCACTCGGCGGCGATTTCGGCCATCTCGGGGTCATCCTGGCCGGTACGCATCAGGTTCAGCATATGCTGCGTCCCTGTCAGATGAAGCGCTTCGTCGCGGGCGATCATCTTGATGATCTTGGCGTTGCCTTCCATCAGCTCGCGCTCGGCGAAGGCAAAGGAGCAGGCGAAGCTGACATAGAAGCGGATTGCTTCCAGCGCGTTGACGCTCATCAGGCACAGATAGAGTTTCTTCTTCAGCCCGCGCAATGTGATGGTCACCTCGCGGCCTGCAACAGTATGGGTCCCTTCACCGTGCAGGTTGTAGAGCGCGGTCGACTCGATCAGATCGTCGTAGTAGTGGCTGATGGAGCCAGCGCGCTTGAGGATCTGCTCGTTGGTCACGATATCGTCAAACACCTGGGCCGGTGAGTTGACGATATTGCGGATGATGTGGGTGTAGGAGCGAGAGTGGATGGTCTCCGAGAAGGCCCAGGTCTCGATCCAGGTTTCCAGCTCAGGAATGGAGACCAGCGGCAGCAGGGCGACGTTGGGGCTGCGGCCCTGGATGGAGTCCAGCAGGGTCTGGTACTTCAGGTTGGAGATGAAGATGTGCTGCTCGTGGGGCGGCAGGGCTTGATAGTCGATGCGATCGTGGGAGACATCCACCTCTTCCGGGCGCCAGAAGAAGGAGAGCTGCTTCTCGATCAGGCGCTCGAACACTTCGTGCTTTTGTTGATCATAACGGGCTACGTTGACCGATTGGCCAAAAAACATCGGCTCTTTGAGCTGGTCGTTTTGGGTTTGGCAGAAAGTTGAATAGGCCATGGTTACCAGAATATGTGAATAGAGAAAACAGGAGAGCGGGAGCTTCATGCTCCCGCCCGGTTATCAGATCTTGCCGTGACTTAGATTTTGCAAGCCCCGCCAGCGCAACCGTCATCTTGCAGATCGGTCTGGGCATCGTCTGCACCATCACGGGTGTTGTGATAGTACAGGGTCTTGAGGCCGTATTTGTAGGCGGTCAGCAAGTCCTTGAGCAGCTGTTTCATCGGCACCTTGTTGCCTTCGAAACGGGCCGGGTCGTAGTTGGTGTTGGCGGAGATCGCCTGATCCACAAACTTCTGCATGATACCGACCAGCTGCAGGTAGCCGTCAACGCTCGGTTGCTTCCAGAGCAATTCGTATTGATCTTTCAGGCGATCATACTCGGGCACCACCTGTTTGAGAATGCCGTCTTTGGAGGCCTTGACCGAGACCAGGCCGCGCGGCGGCTCGATGCCGTTGGTGGCGTTGGAGATCTGGCTGGAGGTCTCGCTCGGCATCAGGGCAGTCAGGGTAGAGTTGCGAAGACCCACGGACTTGATCTCTTCACGCAGGCTTTCCCAATCCAGATGCAGTGGCTCGTTGCACAGTACATCCAGATCCTTCTTATAAGTATCGATAGGCAAAATGCCTTGGGCGTAGGTGGTCTCGCCAAACAGCGGGCAGGGGCCGAACTCGCGGGCCAGCTGCACGGAGGCTTTCAGCAGATAGTACTGAATGGCCTCGAAGGTGCGGTGAGTCAGCGCCAGACCGGAGCTGTCGGAGTAGCGGGCACCGTTTTTGGCCAGGTAGTAGGCGTAGTTGATGACGCCGATCCCCAGGGTGCGACGACCCATGCTGCCCTTCTTGGCGGCGGCAATCGGGTAGTCCTGATAGTCGAGCAGGGCATCGAGGGCACGCACGGCCAGATCGGCCATCTCTTCCAGATCTTCCAGCTTCTCGATGGCACCGAGGTTGAAGGCGGAGAGGGTGCACAGGGCGATTTCGCCACTCTCGTCGTCGATGTTGTTGAGCGGCTTGGTCGGCAGCGCAATTTCGAGGCAGAGGTTGGACTGGCGTACCGGCGCCACGCTCGGGTCGAACGGGCTGTGGGTGTTGCAGTGATCGACGTTCTGGATGTAGATGCGACCGGTACCGGCACGCTCCTGCATCATCAGGGAGAAGAGGTCTACCGCTTTCAGGGTCTTCTTGCGAATGGCCGGATCCTGCTCGTACTTGACGTAGAGCGCTTCGAACTTGTCCTGATCCGCGAAGAAGGCATCGTACAGACCCGGCGCATCGGACGGGGAGAACAATGTGATGTCACCGCCCTTGATGAGGCGCTGGTACATCAGCTTGTTGATCTGCACGCCGTAGTCCATGTGACGAACACGGTTCTCTTCCACGCCGCGGTTGTTCTTCAGTACCAGCAGGCTCTCGACTTCGGTGTGCCACAGCGGGTAGAACAGGGTCGCGGCACCGCCGCGCACGCCGCCCTGGGAGCAGCACTTCACCGCAGTCTGGAAGTATTTGTAGAAGGGGATGCAACCGGTGTGGAACGCTTCGCCGCCACGGATGGGGCTGCCCAGACCGCGGATGCGACCGGCGTTGATGCCGATACCGGCGCGCTGGGAAACGTAACGCACGATGGAGCTGGCGGTGGCGTTGATGGAGTCCAGGCTGTCATCGCACTCGATCAGCACGCAGGAGCTGAACTGACGGGTCGGGGTGCGCACGCCGCTCATGATCGGGGTCGGCAGCGAGATCTTGAAGGTCGAGACCGCATCATAGAAGCGCTTGATGTAGTCCAGACGGGTATCTTTCGGATACTTGGAGAAGAGGCAGGCCGCAACCAGCATATAGAGGAACTGCGGGCTCTCGTAGATCTCGCCGGTGACGCGGTTCTGCACCAGATATTTGCCTTCCAGCTGTTTGACCGCAGCGTAGGAGAAATCCATATCGCGCCAGTGATCCAGATGGGTGTTTAGCGCTTCGAATTCGGCCTGGGTGTAGTCTTCCAGCAGGTGTTTGTCGTACTTGCCCATGTCCACCAGACGAGCCACGTGCTGGTAGAGGTGGGGCGGTTCGAATCGACCGTAGGCCTTCTTGCGCAGGTGGAAGATGGCCAGACGGGCTGCCATGTACTGGTAGTCCGGGGTCTGCTCGGAGATGAGGTCAGCCGTCGCCTTGATGATGGTTTCGTGAATGTCGGCGGTACGGATGCCGTCATAGAACTGGATGTGGGATTTGAGCTCTACCTGGGAGACCGACACGTTGTCGAGACCCTCGGCGGCCCAGTCCAGCACGCGGTGAATTTTATCCAGATCGATGGGTTCTTTGTGTCCGTTACGCTTCGTCACAAACAAGTTCATTGGCTGATGACCTTCAGTTGATTCCCGAAAAACCATCGCACAATGGCACCACCCTGGCCCCGGCGGTGTGCGGGAGTTGGGTAGAGATTGTGCGATGAATCACAAGATGTAGTGTTATTTTAAGTTCGAGCTACAAGATAGTGAGGTCAGCCCGCCATTGCAATGTGTGGATAAGTGACGAGCTGTGGATAAATTGTGAGTCTTGCCCCATCAGTTAGTGACCGCTCACAGTGAGCGGGTTTTCATTCGTCCACTCCGCTAAATGCAAGTCTCACGATCGAAGATGGAAAATTTAAATAACTTTTTTTGCTTGCGAAACGGGGGGCTTTTTACTAGCAAACGGCGGCTGATTATCCCTTATGCAACAAGGGTCAAAAGCTGTCCACTTGTCGCAGCTGCGGGCTTAGCGTGGCAAGGGCTTTGCATCTGACGATGGCGGTTTGTGGCCAGTCTGTGAAGGCTGCGTGCTTGTCAAATGGGTATCCAACAGCCGGTAAGCTGCCTTTATTATCCATGAATAGAGGTGTGATGGCGGCGCAGGTTGTGAGAGCGTATGAGAGCGTAAATGAAGAGGTTCAAGAGGGCGGGGAGTCTCTCTCCGCCCCGTTATTGCACGTTACTTGATAAGGCTGTGCGGTCACACCTTGGCCGTCAGCTCGTAGCGCAGCCAGTGGTGCAGAGCCTGCACGGTATCGAAGTGCAGATCGGCGCCCCACGCGGCAGGATCCTCGTTATCGCTCAGATAGCCCCAGCCAGCGACCGCAGTGCGCATGCCCGCATTGCGGCCCGCCTCGATATCCCGCACATGATCCCCCACATAGAGGCAGTGAGCCGCCTTGACCCCCAGCTTCTCGCAGGCAAAGAGCATGGGGGCGGGGTCGGGCTTGCGTACCGGCAGGGTATCGGCGCTGACCGTCACGCCGCAGCTGGCAAGCTGCGGCAGGGCTGCCAGCAGCGGCTCGGTGAGAAAGGCCGGCTTGTTGGTGACGATGCCCCAGGGCAGCGCTTTTTCATCCAGCCACTCGATAAGATCCACCATTCCCTCATAGGGGCGGGTACCGACGCAGAGGTTGGCCGCGTAGTAGTCGAGCAGGGCATTGCGTAGGCGCGTGGCCCCCAGCTCTTCAAGCAGTTCGTCGCCGAGCCCTGCCTTGAGCAGCCCGAGCGCTCCGTGGGAGGTGGTCTGACGAATAATGTCGTCAGAGAGCGGCGCAAAGCCTTCGCTTATCAGCACGTGATTGACGGCGGCGCCGAGATCCGGGGCCGTGTCGAGCAGGGTGCCGTCCAGATCAAACAGCACGCAGCGCAGAGGCACAGGGTGAGAGGCGCTCATCAGCTGTGCTCCGGGCGGACAAACTCCACCATATAGTTGACGTCGACATTCTTGCCGAGCTTGAACTGGTTGGTGAGGGGGGCGTAGTGGACGCCGCTCATGTCCCGCACCAGCAGGCCAGCTGCTTCCCCCATGCGACACAGTTCGGCCGGGGTGATGAACTTTTTGTGGTCGTGGGTCCCCTTGGGCACCATCTTCATCAGGTATTCGGCCCCGAGGATCATCATCAGATAGGCCTTCGGGTTGCGGTTGATGGTGGAGACAAACACCCGTCCGCCCGGGCGAACCAGGGTCGCGATGGCGCGCAGCACGGAGGCCGGGTCCGGCACATGCTCCAGCATCTCCATGCAGGTGACCACGTCATACTGGCCGGCGGCCTCCAAGGCGTGTGCTTCGGCGGTGATCTGGCGATATTCGAGCTCGACACCCTGTTCCAGGGCGTGCAGGCGGGCGACCCCGAGCGGCTCCTTGCCCATGTCGATGCCGGTGACCCTGGCGCCACGGCGGGCCATGCTCTCGGAGAGAATGCCACCACCACACCCGATATCGAGCATGCGCTTGCCAAACAGACCGCCACTTTTGTCGGTGATCCAGTCAAGGCGTACCGGATTGATTTGATGCAAGGGTTTGAATTCACCTTCCATGTCCCACCAGCGGGAGGCGATGGCGTCAAACTTGGCGATTTCTGTCAGATCGACATTGGCGTCACTGTGCATTTTTCGAAGATCCTGTGGCCGGGCGCCCGGTTATGAGTCATGGGCGCAATCTATTGTCCTGGCGGGCATTATAACGGACGGACTTTGTCACACCAGCCCGATCTGATACCCGATTTGTGGCTTAAGGTATTTGGCTCAGTGTGTTACCATGTCGCGCTGTTTAAGCCAAAGAACAACTAATTAGGGATAAGGCTTTCTATGAGCGATCTGGCCAGAGAGATCACGCCGGTCAACATCGAAGAAGAGCTCAAGAGTTCCTATCTTGATTACGCCATGAGCGTGATCGTAGGACGAGCTCTGCCGGATGTGCGTGATGGCTTGAAACCGGTTCACCGCCGCGTTCTGTTTGCAATGAACGAGTTGGGGAACGACTGGAACAAGCCCTATAAAAAATCGGCCCGTGTGGTCGGTGACGTAATCGGTAAATATCACCCGCACGGCGATATCGCTGTGTATGACACCATTGTCCGGATGGCGCAGGATTTCTCCATGCGTTACATGCTGGTCGATGGTCAGGGCAACTTCGGTTCAGTCGACGGCGACAGCGCCGCGGCCATGCGTTATACCGAAGTGCGGATGGCCCGCATCTCCCACGAGTTGCTGGCTGATCTGGACAAAGAGACCGTGGACTGGGTGCCGAACTATGATGGCACCGAGATGATCCCGGCTGTCATGCCCACCAAGGTTCCCAACCTGTTGATCAACGGCTCCTCCGGTATTGCGGTGGGCATGGCGACCAACATTCCGCCTCACAACCTCACCGAGATAGTCAATGGCTGTCTGGCGTTGATTGAGAATGGCGACCTCACCATCGATGAGTTGATGACCTATATCACTGGGCCTGATTTCCCCACCGGCGGCATCATCAACGGTCGTTCCGGCATCGTGCAGGCTTACCGCACCGGTCGTGGTTCCGTCTATGTGCGCGCCAAGGCCGAAGTGGAAGTGGACGACAAGACCAGTCGCGAGACCATCATCGTTCACGAGCTGCCTTATCAGGTGAACAAGGCGCGGTTGATCGAAAAGATCGCCGAGCTGGTCAAAGAGAAGAAAATTGAGGGCATCAGTGCCCTGCGCGATGAGTCTGATAAAGACGGCATGCGCATTGTTATCGAGATCAAACGTGGCGAGTCTGGCGAGATTGTGCTGAACAATCTCTACAAGCACACCCAGCTGCAAACCACGTTCGGCATCAACATGGTGGCGCTCGATAACAACCAGCCGAAGGTGATGAACCTTAAAGAGATCCTGGATGCGTTCCTGTTGCACCGCCGTGAAGTGGTGACTCGCCGGACCGTGTTCGAACTGCGCAAGGCGCGGGATCGGGCCCATATCCTTGAAGGTCTGGCGGTTGCGCTGGCCAACATCGATCCCATCATCGAGCTTATTCGCCACAGTGCGACGCCGGCCGATGCCAAAGCGGGCCTGGTTGCCAAGGGCTGGGAACTCGGCAATGTGGCGTCCATGCTGGAGAAAGCGGGCGACGACGCCGCGCGGCCAGAGTGGCTGGAGCCACAGTTCGGCATCCGTGAAGGTCAATACTTCCTGACCGAACAGCAAGCCCAGGCCATCCTTGACCTGCGTCTGCACAAGCTGACCGGCCTCGAGCACGAGAAGATCCTGGAAGAGTACCAATCTCTGCTGGATCTGATCGCCGAGCTGCTGCACATCCTGGCGAGCCCGGCTCGTCTGATGGAAGTGATCCGCGATGAGCTGCTGGCCGTGCGCGAGCAGTATGGCGACGAGCGTCGCACCGAGATCAGCATGTCCAGTGCCGAGATCAACATCGAAGATCTGATCACCCCGGAAGACGTGGTGGTTACCCTGTCTCACCAGGGCTATGTGAAGTATCAGCCGCTCTCCGACTACGAGGCCCAGCGCCGCGGTGGTCGTGGCAAGTCGGCCACCCGGATCAAGGAAGAGGACTTTGTGGAACGTCTGCTGGTGGCCAACACCCACGACACCATTCTGTGCTTCTCCACCCGCGGCAAGGTCTACTGGCTCAAGGTTTACCAGCTGCCGGAAGCGTCCCGTGGCGCCCGTGGTCGTCCGATCATCAACCTGTTGCCGCTGGAAGAGGGTGAGCGTATCACCGCCATCCTGCCGGTGAAGGAATATGATGCCGAGAAGTATGTGTTCTTCGCCACCGCCAACGGGACCGTGAAGAAGACCAGCCTCTCTGACTTCAGCCGTCCGCTCTCCTCCGGTATTCGTGCCATCAACCTCAAAGAGGGTGATGAGCTGATCGGGGTGGATATCACCGATGGCAGCAACGAGATCATGCTCTTCTCCGATGCGGGCAAAGTCGTTCGCTTCGCGGAAGGCAGCGGTCGCGCTGATGCGGATGTCAGCGATGACGTTGAAACCGACGACGATGCCGGCAATGACGATGATGGCAGCGACAATGGCGAAGGCACCGAAAGCAAGGGCACCTTCAAGGGCGTGCGTCCGATGGGTCGTACCGCAGCCGGTGTGCGCGGCATCAAGCTGGGCGCCGGTGACAAGGTGGTTTCCCTCATCGTTCCGCGCGGAGTTGGAGCTATCCTCACTGCGACCGAGAACGGTTACGGCAAACGTACCGCACTCGACGAGTACCCGACCAAGAGCCGTGGTACCCAGGGCGTTATCTCCATCAAGGTGGATGAGCGCAATGGCAAGGTGATCGATGCGATCCAGGTCGAAGATACCGACCAGATCATGCTGATCACCAACGGCGGCACCCTGGTGCGTACCCGTGTTGCCGAGGTGAGCGTCATTGGCCGTAACACCGGCGGTGTCCGTCTGATCCGTACTGGTGAAGATGAGACCGTGGTTGGCCTGCAGCGCATCGCCGAGAGCGACGAAGACGAGAACGAGAACGACGCTCTGGCCGTGGACGGTGAGGTATCTGAAGGTACCGATACCGCGACTGGCACTGATGCGGTCGATGCAGGGGAAGCGGGCGACGAGTAATCGTCTTCGGTTTACCTGAGCAACTTCTCTGATCAAAAAGAGCGACCCTGGTGGTCGCTCTTTTTATTTGTCTGCTTTTTACGACTGCCAGATAAAAGTAGGGCAGGGTGCTGGCCTGATCACTCCTGCAGCCACATTCTGGCGCTGCGGGCGGGCATGGCGACCCGTACCCACTGGCTCTGCACGTTGATCACGGCACCTTGGTCGAGCACGTCCCGATAATTGCGATACCAGTTCATCTCGAACCTGGCGGTATCGAACCAATACTCCTGCTCGTAGTCGCACTTGTTGATGCCGACCAGCCCCAGCTTGCCCCGTTTGAACAGCACAAAGCAGTCGCCGCTGCCGATCAGCTGCATCGGTTGACCCTGCAGCGCATTGTGGAAGCGGATCATTCCCTTGAGATCGGCGCGCTGGTAGTAATCCTGCCAGCGCAAGCCATCCTTGGCCTGGGTCTCGCCATGATCGGAGTAGACCAGCGGCGAGCCACCGTCGCGGCCGAGCAGGTAGGCATAGGCCAGCTTCTCGTCAGTTTGGCTCAGGATCTGATAGCGGAAGCCATCGTTGGTGGGGATGTCGTGGGTCACGGCAAAGGTGACGGCGCGGCTACCCGGCAGCGCCTGACCATAGGCGCCCGGATCTGCCAGCAGGTTCATGCTGCCGCCATACCCCAACGCCCCGCGCAGGGCGGCAAACAGCGGAAAGTCATAGGCACCCTGACCGCTGTTGTCGAGGTAGGGTTTGAGGAAGCGCTCGTAATCGGTGCTGCCGGCGCCCCCTGTGGTGATCACCTCGCCAAACACATGCATCCCCTGTTTGATCTCGGGGGTGAACACGGCATTGATCTGGTAATCGCTCATGTGTTTGACCGCATCGACCCGAAAGCCCTTGATCCCCATCCCCTTGAGCGCCTTGAGATAGGCCTGCTGCTGGCTTACTACCCAGTTGTTGGGATCCAGGTCCGGCAGCCCCTTGTCACCGGCGCCGCCACACAGGCGCCAGTACTGGACATGACCCGGATCGCTCCAGTCACTGATGCACCCTTCGGGATGAAAATCGGCGGCGGCCAGCAGGTTTTGCCCCAGATCGCCAAACAGCTTCTGGCGCTCGAAATAGGCCGGGTTGGCGGCGTACTGGCCGAGCAGTTCGCTGCCGGGGTAGTTGAGGTCCTGGCGCTTCCAGCTCTCGTTGGCCATGTGGTTGAGCACCACATCGGCATAGACGGCGATACCGCGAGCCTTCATGGCGGCGATCAGTTGCTCGAGCTCCTGCTTGTTGCCAAGGGGGGAGTCGACAAGGCGCAGATCCTGCGGCTGGTAACGGGCCCACCACTCGTTGCCCGAGGACTTCAGGGGCGGTGAGATGAGTACCTGTTTGTAACCGGCCGACTTGATAAGGTCGGCTTTGGCCGTCACTTCACTGTACTTCCAGTTGAAGGCGTGCAGTATGACATCGGCGTGCGCCAAGGGAGCGATCAGCATGCCTGCGATCGCCCAGATTCCCGCTGTGTGTTTCATTATTGTGTCCCTGTTTTTATACATGCCTGAATGGGCAAGCCAGCTTTGGCGGGAACAAGGTGGGCTGCAATCCACAACCTGCAGATTTGTGACCGCTTTCAGGGTTATTTCGCCGAATATGTGAGCTGTTTCGGCTTTTCCCCGCCACGGCCCGTTGCCTGTTTACAAGTGATTTTTTTGTCATTTCCCTGTCATCCCCAGCCGCTATCCTGCCGAGCGAGTGGTGCGCCGTTGCCATCACCTTCACCGTCAGGAGCTGCATATGACCAGTTGGATCACGTGGGAAATTTGGTGGAGCCGGGTATGGGGAGCGTCAGAGGTGCCGCAGTATGGAGAGGATGAGCACGAAGTAGCCCATGAACCCTCGCGACTGCCGGTTGAAATGGTGCAACAGGGGCGGGATCAGCGCGCAGGCTAAGGTGTTACCTCCGGATTCCCGGATAGCGCTTTCTTGTGGCGACATGGCTACTTCGTTGGCCAATTTGGAAAATTAGGAAAGCGGGGTTTCCACAGGATGTGTCGCGGCAGGTCTTCCTCTCGACCTCTTGGCTGGCAAGGGTTGTACATTTGATGTATGAAGGGCGTAAGAGGGGGGGGGGATTAGAAGAGCGACAACTGCTCCCCGGGGCGGATAAACCCATCCAGCCTGAGCTGAATATGGCGTTTGCCAAGTCCAAGGCGCTTGCTGATAAGGCGAAAGCGCTGGGCCAGCAGATCGGCAAAATGCCCCTCACCGCGCATGCGGGTGCCGAAGGCGGTACTGTTGAGCCCGCCANGTCCAAGGCGCTTGCTGATAAGGCGAAAGCGCTGGGCCAGCAGATCGGCAAAATGCCCCTCACCGCGCATGCGGGTGCCGAAGGCGGTACTGTTGAGCCCGCCACCGCGGCTGGCTCGCAACTGATTCAAAATAGCCTCCTTCTGGCTCGGATAGTGGGTATCGAGCCAGTCACCAAATAGCGGTGCCAGCTCATGGGGTAATCGCAGCAGGATGTAATCGGCGCAGCTGGCGCCAGCCTCGGCGGCCGATTTGATGATCTGCTCCAGCTCCGGCTCATTGAGCCGCGGGATCATGGGGGCGGCCAGTACCCCTACCTGCACGCCAGCAGTGGCCAGCTTTTCGATCACTTTCAAGCGCCCTGCGCCCGTGCTGGCGCGGGGCTCCAGCTGTCGCCGCAGGGTTTCGTTCAAGGTCGTCACCGACACCATCACCTGACACAGTCCCTCTCTGGCCAGCTCGGTCAACAGATCAAGGTCGCGCAAGATCATAGCGCTCTTGGTAATGAGCCCGACCGGATGGCGATGGGCCAGCATCACTTCCAGCAACTGCCGGGTGAGGCGATAGCGCTGCTCGATGGGTTGATAGGGGTCGGTATTGGCGCCAATGACGATGGTCTGTGGCTGATAGGACGGTTTGGCAAACTCCCGACGTAGCAGATCGGCTGCATTGCGTTTGGCAAACACCTTGCTCTCGAAATCGAGGCCGGGGGAGAGCTCCAGATAGGCGTGACTGGGTCTGGCATAGCAGTAGATACAGCCATGTTCACACCCCTGATAGGGGTTGATGGAGCGACCAAAGGGGACATCCGGCGAGCTGTTGTAGCTGATGATGCTGCGTGCATCGATCTCCCGCACTTCGGTGCCGGGCACAGAGGGAGTGAAAGCGGCATCCCAACCGGACGATTGCCAGCCATCGTCGACCGCTTCGACAAGGGGGCCGCTAAAACGGTGATCGATATTGAGGGGGCTGCCTCGTCCTGCCATGGTGCGCACCGATGCTGTTTATATATACAGTCATTTTGCAGGCACCCCGGATAAATGACAACTACTGCTGAGCGAGCGGGTGCAAAAAGGGTTGTTGCAGGGATCTCTTGCTTGATTGCGGCGCTACATTTCGTTTACATAGACGAAATGAGAACTGGATCACGGAAATCATCATGAGACCTACAACTTCCCGCTGGCTGTTTATCGGTCTGCTTGCCCTGGTTATCTTGCGCTTGATCCCGCTCTCCACCGAGCAGGAGATGGCTGCAGCCAACCGTGCCTGGCGTACCGGTCACTTCGATGAGGCAACCCGGATCTGGTTGCCATTGGCAGAACAAGGACAACCAAGGGCGCAGGCGCTGATGGGCTGGAGTCATGAGGTGGGGCAGGGGAGCGAGCAGGATATCCATCAGGCCATCAGCCTCTATCGCCAGTCGGCGCAGGCGGGGGATCCCTTCGGCCAATATCGACTGGCCGATGCCTATCTGCGCGGCGCCGGTGTGAAGCGGGATCTGCTCCAAGCCTTTCACTGGATGGATCTTGCTGCACGTAATGGCGATGTCCCGGCCATGCTGAAAGTCGGCGTACTTCATCTGATGGGGGTCAGCGGCAGGGTCGATCTGCCTCAGGCGAAACAATGGCTCTATCAGGCGGCGCAAAAGGGCAACAAGCTGGCGCTTCAGGTGCTGCAGGAGCTGGCGCTGGTCGAGGAGGGCCGCAGTAGCTTTGACTTCAACGGGCAATCCCTGCTTGGCGAATAGTCGGCAAGCGACTCATTTGGCTGTAGAAAATATCTGCAAATCCGATACAGCACGCCTGAGTTCTGGTAGCATGGGGCCGTTTTGGCTTGGTTTGTCACGTTAGACATGCGGTTTACGTGTCAGGCCGTCTTCGCAAAGTGCTGTGGAGAACCAGAACATCACCTTTTTGAATCTCTTTTCCATCCCGCATGTGACCTTTGGTACGGGTCACCACTGTATAAGGAAACATATAATGCCAATCATTACTCTGCCTGACGGCAGCCAACGTCAATTTGCCCACTCTGTTTCCGTCATGGATGTGGCCGCGGACATCGGTCCCGGTCTCGCCAAGGCGTGCATTGCCGGTCGGGTAAACGGTGAACTGGTGGATGCGTGCGAGCTGATCGAAGCCGATGCTGCGCTGGCCATCATCACCGCCAAAGACGAAGAAGGTCTGGACATCCTGCGCCACTCCTGCGCCCACTTGCTGGGTCATGCTATCAAGCAACTCTGGCCCCAGACCAAGATGGCCATCGGTCCTGTCATCGACAACGGTTTTTACTACGACGTTGATCTTGATCGCACCCTGACCGATGAAGATCTGGCTGCCCTGGAAGAGCGCATGCTGGCGCTGGTAGCCAAGGATTACGACGTCATCAAGAAGAAAGTCTCCTGGCAAGAAGCGCGCGATGTATTCGACGCGCGCGGTGAGTCTTACAAAGTCGAAATTCTGGATCAGAACATTGCCCGTGATGACCAGCCAGGTCTCTATCATCACGAAGAGTACATCGACATGTGTCGCGGCCCGCACGTGCCCAACATGCGTCACTGCCACCACTTCAAGTTGCTGAAGATGTCCGGTGCCTACTGGCGTGGCGACTCCAACAACAAGATGTTGCAGCGTATCTACGGTACTGCCTGGGCTGACAAGAAGCAGCTCAAGGCCTATCTGCAGCGTCTGGAAGAGGCCGCCAAGCGCGACCACCGCAAGATCGGCAAGCAGCTCGACCTGTATCACATGCAGGAAGAAGCGCCCGGTATGGTGTTCTGGCACAACGATGGCTGGACCATCTTCCGCGAGCTGGAAACCTTTATCCGCGGCAAGCTCAAAGAGTACGACTATCAGGAAGTGAAAGGTCCGTTCATGATGGACCGTGTGCTGTGGGAGCGTTCAGGTCACTGGGAAAAATATGCCCAGGCCATGTTCACCACCCAGTCCGAGAACCGCGAGTACGCCATCAAGCCGATGAACTGCCCGGGTCACGTCCAGATCTTCAACCAGGGTCTGAAGTCCTACCGCGATCTGCCGCTGCGTATGGCCGAGTTTGGCTCCTGCCACCGCAACGAGCCGTCCGGCTCCCTGCACGGTCTGATGCGGGTGCGCGGCTTCACTCAGGATGACGCTCACATCTTCTGTACTGAAGAGCAGATCATGGAAGAGGTCTCCGGCTGTATTCGTATGGTCTATGACGTCTACGGTACCTTTGGCTTCGAGAACATCGTGGTCAAGCTCTCCACTCGTCCCGAGCAGCGTATCGGCTCCGACGAGATG
Organism: Aeromonas sp. YN13HZO-058; assembly: GCF_001921245.1. Classification (NCBI taxonomy): domain Bacteria; kingdom Pseudomonadati; phylum Pseudomonadota; class Gammaproteobacteria; order Aeromonadales; family Aeromonadaceae; genus Aeromonas; species Aeromonas sp. YN13HZO-058. Next base: position 101,803 of record NZ_MQSY01000056.1, read on the forward strand.
TGGGATCGCGCCGAGAAAGCACTGGCCGAAGCGCTGGAGCTCAACGGTCTGAAGTACGATCTGCAGCCGGGTGAAGGGGCGTTCTACGGTCCCAAGATTGAATTTACCCTGCACGATTGCCTTGATCGTGCGTGGCAATGTGGTACCGTGCAGCTCGACTTTGCCCTGCCTGGTCGCTTGGGTGCCACTTACGTGGGTGAAAACAACGAGCGTCATGTCCCTGTGATGATCCACCGGGCCATCTTGGGTTCTATCGAACGTTTCATCGGTATTCTGACAGAAGAGTACGCTGGTCTGTTCCCAACCTGGTTGGCGCCGACTCAGGCTGTGGTCATGAATATCACGGATAATCAGGCCGATTATGCGGTGAAAGTAGCCAAAGCATTGAATGATGCGGGCATTCGCGCAAAAGCGGACTTGAGAAATGAGAAGATTGGCTTTAAAATCCGCGAGCATACTTTGAAACGAGTACCTTTCATGCTGGTCTGCGGCGATAAAGAAGTTGAAGCCGGTAAGATTGCAGTACGGACTCGTAAAGGGGCTGACCTGGGCACTTATCCTGTTGAAGAGTTCATCGCTCTGTTGACCCAGGAAGTTCAGACCCGCGGACAAAAGAAAGTGGAGGAATAAGCTATAAAAGGCGGAAAAAAACTGGGCAAGCAACCGCAAGCCCGCGCTCACCGGATCAATGAAGAGATCCGTCTGAAAGAAGTTCGTCTGACTGGTCTGGATGGTGAAGCCATCGGCATCACCACCATTCAGGATGCTCTGAACTTGGCCGCAGAGGCCGGAGTTGATCTGGTCGAGATCAGTCCAAATGCTGAGCCGCCCGTTTGCCGGATCATGGATTACGGCAAATTCCTCTACGAAAAGAGCAAAACAACCAAAGAACAGAAGAAAAAGCAGAAAGTCGTCCAGGTCAAGGAAATCAAATTCCGTCCTGGCACTGACGAAGGCGACTATCAGGTAAAACTACGCAACCTGGTTCGCTTTCTGGAAGACGGGGACAAGGCTAAGGTCACCCTGCGCTTCCGTGGTCGTGAAATGGCACACCAGGATCTTGGTATCAAGGTTCTGGAGCGCGTCAAGAACGATCTGGAAGAGTTGGCCGTAGTCGAGTCGTTCCCGAAAGTCGAAGGCCGTCAAGCTGTGATGGTCCTCGCACCCAAGAAGAAATCTTAAGGCCCACAAGAAATTGACTCACGGGTTCGCCCGTGAGTCGGTTCGCCTTGCGATTTTGTTGTCACTCACAATGCGGAGTATGAAATGCCGAAGATGAAAACCAACCGGGGTGCTGCAAAGCGCTTCAAAAAGACTGGCTCGGGTCGCTTCAAGTGCAAGCACAACCACCTGCGTCACATCCTGACCAAGAAGAGCAGCAAGCGTAAGCGTCAGCTGGGACCGAAATTCATGGTTTCTGCTGCCGACCACAAACGTGTTGTCGCTTGTCTGCCGTACGCATAAGGGGGGATGTGAAAAATGCCAAGAGTTAAACGTGGTGTGACTGCTCGAGCTCGTCACAAGAAAGTAATGAAAGCCGCCAAAGGTTACTACGGCGCCCGTTCCCGTGTTTACCGCGTAGCGGTACAAGCGGTAACCAAAGCTGGTCAGTATGCCTACCGTGACCGTCGCCAGAAAAAGCGTCAGTTCCGTCAGCTGTGGATTGCGCGTATCAACGCTGCAGCCCGTCAGAACGGTCTGTCCTACAGCCGTCTGATCAACGGTCTGAAGAAGGCTTCTATCGAGATCGATCGCAAGATCCTGTCCGATATCGCCGTTCACGACAAAATGGCTTTCACCGCCCTGGTTGAAAAAGCTAAAGCAGCTCTGGTTTAATCCAGTCCTGTTATAAACGTTAAAAGGAGGCTCAGGCCTCCTTTTTTGTATCTGTCATTCACGGTTTTACATCACTTTTTCCATTCTCCCGTCCATATTCTGTCCACTGTTTTACACGCGCTACAGATTTCTCCACACAAGGTGATATGTGCGAGATGACTTGTTCTACAAATGGTTCATATGCCAACAAACTAGATGTTTGTTCCACTATTTCAAGAGTGGCGGTGAGCCGATGAGACTCGCTTGATATAACAAAATGATTTGTAGGGAGAAAAGCCCACCTTAACTATGGTCAGCGAAGGGGCTTTTTTTGTATTATTCCCCTCTTGACCTTATTTAGCCTAAAGGCTCCTGTACCGGGAGTGGTGACGAGGAAGACATGCAACAGCTTGAAGAAGTAGTCGGCCAAGCCAGAGCCGAAATTGAGGGCGTGAGCGATATCGCTACCCTCGACGAAATCCGGGTCAAATATCTGGGTAAAAAGGGCTTTTTTACCGAGCAGATGAAGGGCCTGGGTGCCTTGTCTGCCGAAGAGCGTCCCGCCGCGGGCGCCGTGATCAACCAGGCCAAACAGCAGGTTCAGGATGCCCTGAACGAGCGTCGTGAAGCACTCGAAGTCGCCGTGCTGAACCAGAAGCTGGCCGCAGAGACCATCGACGTCAGCCTGCCGGGCCGCCGCATCGAGAATGGCGGTCTGCACCCGGTAACCCGCACCATCGAACGCATCGAGCGCCTGTTTGGCGAGATGGGCTTCAAGGTGGCCCGTGGTCCCGAGATTGAAGATGGCTTCCACAACTTCGATGCGCTGAATATTCCGGCTCACCATCCGGCGCGTACCGATCACGATACCTTCTACTTCAATCCTGATCTGATGCTGCGTACCCACACCTCCGGTGTGCAGATCCGCACCATGCAGCAGCAACAGCCGCCGATCCGCATCATTGCACCGGGCCGCGTCTATCGTAACGACTACGACATGACCCACACCCCGATGTTCCATCAGGTTGAAGGTCTGTTGGTTGACGAGCATGCCAGCTTTACCGAGCTGAAGGGCATTTTGCACGACTTCCTGCGCAACTACTTCGAGGAAGACCTGACCATTCGCTTCCGTCCTTCCTATTTCCCGTTCACTGAGCCGAGTGCCGAAGTAGACGTGATGGGCAAGAATGGCAAGTGGCTGGAAGTGCTGGGCTGCGGCATGGTGCACCCGAACGTACTGCGTTCGGTTGGTATCGATCCGGAAAAATACTCCGGCTTTGCCTTCGGCATGGGCGTTGAGCGCCTGACCATGCTGCGTTACGGGGTCAACGACCTGCGTGCCTTCTTCGAAAACGACCTGCGCTTCCTCAAGCAGTTCAAGTAAGGGCGAGAGAACATGAAATTCAGCAAATCCTGGGTGATGGAGTGGGTCCGCACCGAGTTGAGTGACAATGCACTGGCCGAGCAGATCACCATGGCCGGTCTGGAAGTGGACGCCGTGGAAGCGGTGGCTGGCCAGTTCAACAATGTGGTGGTGGGTGAAGTGGTCGAGTGCGCCCAGCACCCGGACGCCGACAAGCTGCGGGTGACCAAGGTCAACGTGGGCGAGGCCGAGCTGCTTGATATCGTCTGCGGTGCGCCGAACTGCCGTCAGGGCTTGAAAGTGTGTGTGGCCAAAGTAGGGGCGACCCTGCCGGGTGATTTCACCATCAAGAAAGCCAAGCTGCGTGGCCAGCCGTCTCACGGCATGCTCTGCTCTTTCAGTGAGCTGGGTATCGACGTTGAAGCCGATGGCATCATCGAGCTGCCGGCCGATGCCCCCATCGGTACCGATATTCGCGACTACCTCAATCTGAACGACGTCTCCATCGACGTGGATCTGACCCCGAACCGAGCCGATTGCCTCGGTATCGCCGGTCTGGCCCGTGAGATCGGTGTGCTCAACAGCGTGGACGTGGTCGAGCCGACCTGGGCGCCAGCTGTTGCCACTATCGATGCGACCTTCCCGATCCGGGTGGAGGCGCCAGCCGACTGCCCCCGTTATCTGGGGCGCGTCATCAAGGGGCTGAACCTCAAGGCCCAGAGCCCGCTCTGGATGCAAGAGAAGCTGCGTCGTGGCGGCATTCGCTCCATCGACGCTATCGTCGACATCACCAACTACCTGCTGCTGGAATTCGGTCAGCCGATGCATGCCTTCGATCTGGCGACGCTTGAAGGGGAACTGGTGGTGCGTCGCGCTCGTAGCGATGAGCCGATGACTCTGCTCGACGGCAACGAAGTGAAGCTCAAAGAGACTACTCTGGTGATTGCCGATGCCAAAGGCCCTGCCTGCATGGCCGGCATCTTCGGCGGCAATCGCACCGGTGTTTCCGAGACCACTACCGACATCCTGCTGGAGTGTGCCTTCTTTGCGCCGCTCTCCATCACCGGTCGTGCTCGCGCTTACGGTCTGCACACCGACTCTTCCCATCGCTTCGAGCGCGGGGTGGATCCCGAGCTGCAAGCCAAGGTGATGGATCGTGCCACCCGCCTGCTGCTGGATATCTGTGGCGGCGAAGCCGGTCCGGTCATCGAGGTCAAATCCGATGCCCATCTGCCGAAAGCGGAACCCATCCGCTTGCGTCGTAGCAAGCTCGACAAGGTGATCGGTATCAGCGTGGCTGATGCCCAAGTGGTTGAGATCCTGACTCGCCTCGGCATGCAGGTCACTGTGGATGCTGACGGCTGGACTGCGCTGGCGCCCTCCTGGCGTTTCGATATCGCTATCGAGGAAGACCTCATTGAGGAAGTGGCCCGCATCTACGGCTACAACAATATCCCGAACCTCAAACCCGCCGCCTCTCTGGCGATGGTTGAGCAGGCAGAAGGGCAGGTGACCCTGAAGCGCGTGCGTGACCTGCTGGTTGACCGCGGTTTCCAGGAAGCGATCACCTACAGCTTCGTCGATCCCAAGACCCAGCAAACCCTGTTCCCGCAGAGCGATGCCATCGTGCTGCCGAACCCGATTTCGGTCGAGATGTCCGCTATGCGCGTCTCTCTGTTCCCGGGTCTTGTGCAAGCCGTCGTCTACAACCAGAACCGTCAGCAGCCGCGCGTGCGTCTATTCGAGCAGGGTCTGCGTTTCATCAAAGATGAAAGCGCCGAGAACGGCATCCGTCAAGAGCCGATGCTGGCCGGTATCATCACTGGCAACCAGAGTGACGAGCACTGGGACATCAAAACCCGCGCAGCCGACTTCTTTGATTTGAAAGGGGATCTGGAAGCGGTGCTGGACTTGACCGCCGAAGGGGCCACCTTTACCTTCGAGCGTACCGAGCACAGCGCCCTGCACCCGGGCCAGAGCGCAGCCATCCTGCGTAATTGCGAGATCATCGGCCACATCGGCGTGATCCACCCGAGCCTCGAGAAGAAGCTGGGCCTCAAGAGCCGTGCGGTGATGTTTGAGCTGGAGCTGGACAAGCTGACCCCGGCCAAGGTGCCGGTGGCTGCCGAAGTTTCCAAGTTCCCGGCGAACCGTCGCGACATCGCCGTCGTGGTCGATCGTCAGGTTCTGGCAGGTGATGTGCTTGCGGTAATTAAAAAAGTTGGCGGAAATCAGGTAGTTGGAATAAACTTGTTTGACGTATACCAGGGTGCTGGTATGGCAGAGGACAAGAAGAGCCTGGCCATCAGTCTTGTATTGCAAGATACCCAGCGCACCCTGGAGGAGAAAGAGATTGCCGAGACCGTAGACAATGTCGTGCGGGCCCTTGGTGAAGAGTTGAATGCATCCTTGAGGGATTGATCTATGGCGCTTACCAAAGCCGACATTGCAGAGCACCTGTTCACCCAACTCGGGATGAGCAAGCGTGAAGCCAAAGATATGGTGGAAGCCTTCTTTGAGGAAATCCGACAGGCGCTAGAGCGTGGTGAACAAGTCAAGATTTCAGGCTTCGGTAACTTTGACCTTCGTGAGAAGAATCAGCGTCCCGGACGCAACCCCAAGACGGGCGAGGATATTCCTATCAGCGCCCGTCGCGTGGTGACCTTCCGGCCTGGCCAGAAGCTCAAGGCCAGGGTAGAAAATGTTGAACCCAACGAGTGATAAAAAGCCAGGCAGATGCCTGGCTTTTGTTTTCAGATGACAAAATTTCCCCTTCTGCTTCTGACCAGTGTGCTGGTCATGCCGTTGCAAGCCAAGCCGCCGCAGTCTACGAGATTGCAGACCACAGTGCTGCCGCTGGCACCGGCGACCCAGGCCTATGTCGACTCCATCACCCAGCTGGAGATCTGTTATCCCGCAACCCTTCCGCCCCCTTATTTGTTAGCGGGGGGAGGTCTGCTCAAGGATCGGATCGCCAAGCTGGCCGCCGTGCTGCCAGTCCCGCTCAAGGTACACGAACTGCCCGACTGGCAAGCGGTGCGCGATGCGCTGCTGCGAGGCCACTGCGACATAGTCCCTCATGTCGGTCCGATCTCGACCGTGTTGCCCGATATGCTGGTCAGCCGGGCGATGATGGAGACGGATGCCGCCATTCTCTACCGTGGTGATCTCGAACATGCGACCTTTCTGGTTCCGGCTGCTACCAGCTCCGGCAGGATGCTCAGGGCGCTCTACCCGAATGCGGTGATCAGGCAACTGCCGAAGGGGGAAGATCTCTATTCGGCGCTGGAGAGCGGCAAAGGGAATGCCTATCTGGGTGACTACCTGCAATTGCGTTATCTGATGCGCGAATTTCCCGCCGATGGCTTGCGACTGCGCAGGTTGCTGGGGGATGAGCGGGTGGTCAGTTATCGCTTGATGATGCGTGGCGAACCGGAACTGGCTCGCCTGATCGATACCGCTATCCGCTACATGCCTGCCGGCAGCCTCTATGCCGATCTGGGTCGCTACCTCGATCAAGGGTCGCTCTATGTCAACCAGTTGCACTTCAGCGATACCGAACAGGCCTGGCTCTCTGGCCGGGGGCGCACCGTCCGTCTGGTGGTTAATCCCGAGTTGATGCCCTATAGCGGCGTCAATGAGCTGGGGGAGGCGAAAGGGTGGAGTGCGGATGTGCTGCGCTGGGTCACCCAGGAGACCGGCCTGAAATACCAGTTGGTGGCTGCCGCCAGCAAGGCTGAGGCGATAGAAAAGCTGCGCCGCGGTGAGGCCGACATGATGGCCGGTTTACCGGAGTCCCCGGCACTGACGGACGAATTCATCTTTAGCCGGACGATCTCCATCAACCGGTTTGCCTTGATCAGCAAGCGCAAGGTGGTCGCCGATCACATCACCCAGCTCAAGCGCCAGCGCATTCTGGTGCCGGAATCCCTCTACGATCCCTCCCTGCTCGCCCTGCTCGGTGATCAGGAGTGGCTTCGTACCGATGGACTGGAACAAGGGCTGGCGGTGATCAAACAGGGCAAGGCTGACTCCATGCTAAGCGAGCTTTATCAGCTGCAATATCCCCAGCGCACCAACCTGCTGGAAGGGCTCGATATCGAGGAGCTGGAGGATCGCTTCGGCCTGGGTTTTGCCATCAACAAAGACCAGACCGAGCTGGCCGGGGTGATGGATCGCAACCTGATGGCCCTGACCAGCACCCAGATCGATGAGCTTAACCAGCGCTGGCGCCGCTTGCTCGTCGTGCAGCAGCCCGGCGTGAGCTATGCCGCCTGGTTTGGTTCCATCGCCATGGCACTGCTGATCAGCGGTATCGTCATCGGCGGGATCTGGCGTTCTCGCCAGCAACTGGCACGGGAAGTGGCCCAGCGTCACGCCGCCGAGAAGGCGCTGGCCATCGAGAGCGAGTTGCGCGAAACCATGTTTCAGGCGCTGCCGGTGCCCGTCTATCTGCGCAACAGTGAGGGCAAGGTGATCAAATCCAACAAGCAGGGGCGACGTCTGGCCCTGCGCTACTCGCAGCAACTGATGTTGCCGCCGGTACAGCCCCAGAAGAGCGAAGGGGAGCTGGTGCTGGGGGATCAGGTCTTCGCCTATGCCCAGCATCCGCTGCGGCTGGACAAGCAGGCGCCCGCTACCGATCTCATCGCCCTGTCGGATATCAGCGTGCTGCGTGAGCAGGCCCGTTTCCTGCGTCAGGCAGAGCGCCGTCTGCGCGCCCTGACCAATACCGTGCCCGGCGTGGTGCTGCAGTTTATGTTCGAGCGGGGGCGGGTGGGGGCCATCGAATTTATCAGCCGCGGCTGTTATGAGCTGCTGGGGTTGGCGAGCCAGCAGATCCGCCGTGAGCCCAAACGGGTGCTCGCTATGCTGGAACGCGAGGATCGCAGCCGGGTGCGGCGCGAGATGTTCGCCATGTTGCAGGCAGGCAAACCCTTCGCGTTCACCCTGCGTTACCACCATCCCACCAAGGGTGTGCGCTGGTTGCAGCTCTATGGCCGTGGCCGCAGTCAGCCGCAGGGGTGGCGGATCTATGCGGTGATGCAGGATGCCACCGCCCGGGTCGAGCAGGATCAGGCACTGCAGCACTCTCATGAGCAGGCGCAGCAGGCGGTGCAGGCGAAGGGCCGTTTTCTGGCCGCCATCAGTCACGAGATCCGCACACCGATGAATGCCATTCTCGGCCTGCTGGAGTGGTTGGCCACGACGCCGTTGTCACAGGAGCAAGGGTCGGCACTGGCACGGGTACGGCAGGCGGGGGACGAGTTGCTCGGCCTGCTCAACGATGTGCTCGATTTTAGCCGCAATGAAAACCGCCAACTCTCCCTCTCGCCCCAGCCTACCGATTTTGCCGAGCTGTGCGAGCACGTGGCGGCGGTGCACTGGACCAAGGCGCGGGCCAAGGGATTGCAACTGCGCCTTCGACTGGATCCGGCGCTGCCTGCCCTGCAGACCCTCGACCCTCACCGGGTACGGCAAGTGCTTCACAATCTGCTCTCCAATGCCATCAAGTTCAGCCAGCGTGGTGAGGTGGTGCTGTGGGCCGAGCTGGCAGACGCGACCCTGCGCTTCGGGGTCGATGATCAGGGGCCGGGGATCACCGCCAGGATGCGCCCCACGCTCTTTATGCCATTCGAACAGTTTGCCGTTGAAGGGCAACTGCGGGCACCAGGCACCGGCCTTGGTCTGGCGATCTGCAAGCAGCTGATCGAGCAGATGGGCGGCCTTATCGATGTCGAGGGGCGCGTCGGAGGCGGCAGCCGCTTCTTCTGCGAGTTACCCCTCAAACAGGTGGCGCAGGAGCCGGAGTGGCAGCCCAGAGTGCGGCAACTGGCGCTCTCTTTACCTCACGATGAGGCAGAGGCCCTTTCGCCCTGGCTCAGCCGGTTGGGGATCGCCACCGTCAGCAACGCCGTGGATACGCTGCAAGCGGAGGTGGACGAACAGGGGCTCTACTATTGGGCGTGGCAGGGGGAGTCCTGGGTACCCGGCACCATCATTACCCTGCTGCAACCGCGATTAACCCCTGAACAGCCGATCGCCGGTACCCAGCCCGGGTTTGGCATGCGGGTCCTGTTGGTGGAAGATCACGATGTCAATCGCGAGCTGATCAGCCTGCAACTGGGGCAACTTGGTGCCAGCGTTATCACTGCCGCCAACGGGCAGTTGGCGCTGGTTCTGCTGGCGCAGCACGAGGTGGACTTTGTGTTGACCGATCTGCAGATGCCGGTGATGAACGGCGCCGAGCTGTGCAGAGCGTTGCGCCAATCAGCGCGTTGGGCCCGTCTGCCGGTTTACGTGATCACCGCGGATCTCAGCGAACAGGCTGCCAATGAACTGCAATCCTGTGGTTGCGATGGTCATCTGGACAAGCCGGTCGCCCTCAAGGAGCTGGCAACCTTGCTGCGTCATATTGCCAGATCAGGGAGCAATGCTGTCGCCCCGACACCGGTTGTCTCGCTGCTGAGCGATGAACTGGCCGCCCTGTATCTGAAGGCGACCCGTGATGATTTGGCCGAACTTGATCGCTGTTGCACAGAAGAAGATGAAGTTGGCGTGAATGCTGCTTTACACAAGTTGAAGGGGGCCGCCAGAATGGTAGGGGCGACTGCGTTGGTGGTGGTCATTGAAGAGTGGCAGCAAGCGCCCCATCCGGCGCTGCAAGCCAGATTGAACCGGGCATTGGATGAGTTCAGCCAGCAGTTTTCAAAGAGGGCTCAAGATGATCATCACTGATGAAGAATTACTGGCGTTGCTCGATGCAGAAGAGCACGAGGCGGCAGGATTTTGCCCCATCGTGCTTTATGCCCTCGACGGCGTCTCTCATGCGCTGGCCAGCGCCACGACACTACCCTCCTATGTGACGTTGCACCGCACCCAACCGGATGCCTGCTGGCAGTGGGAAGGGCTGTTTGCGGCCGGCGCCATCGCGCTTTACGATCCCGCCGCTCATCAGCAGGCAGACTATTTTCCCCAAATGCAGTCGCATCAGGGCATTTATGCCATCGGCGAGGATTGGTTGGGAGGGCTCGCGGCCAGTTACCGTGACTGGTGCTGCTGGCTGGCGGCCAACAAGATCGTGCTGCTCGAGGATCACCCGTTTCAGGGGATGCAGTTGCAGCAAACCATCGCCGCGCTGGGGCTATCTTGCCAGTGGGTACAGGATGAGGCGGCCTGTCTTGCCGCATTGGCGGCGGGCGATACCCGCCTGCTGGTGTGCGATCTCAGTCTGGTGGAGCAGGATGCCATCAGCCTGCTGATGAGCCAGCCCAGGTTGCAGCAAGAGGGGTTGCCTATCGTGCTGCTCTCGGCCCATGAGCAGACGCTGATCGACGGTGCCCGTCGCCTGCTGCACGATGCCGGTTTCAATATTCTGGCGGCGCTGGCCAAGCCCCTCGACTGCGATGCGTTGCTCAGGTTGCTGCGCCGACTCTATCTGGGGCCGTTGCGTCAGCAGCGCTTGAGTGGCCAGCGCCGCACGATTCGTAGCTGGCAGGGGGAGGTGCAAGGCCAGCTTGGTCTGCTCTCCAGCCCCGCGACTCCACATCCGGTCTGGTTGGCGGTGACGGGTTTGCCCAGCCGCTGGGATGCCCTCAAGGAGTGGCTGGCGGAGCAGTCGCGTGCGCCATCCGAATTGACCCTGCTGATCCACCGGCGTGATCACCTGCTGAGCAATGCCGATCGCTTCGCATTGGTGCTGCAAGCCAGTCTGGCGGGGAGCAAGCTGGCGCTGCTGCTCGACAACAGCCAGCACTTGCCCTTCGATCTGCTGGAGCGTCTGCCGCTGCAAGCCTTGCTGCTGGGGCAGGGGATCCTGCCGGAGATGGAGTCCTTGACCGGCGACTCCCTGCTGGGACGCTTTATGGCCCGGGTTCGGGAGCTGGGGATCGCCGTCTATCTGGATGACCCTTACAACCTGCTCGATGTCGACCTGTGGCGAGAGCGCGGTATCACGGGGCGCTGGTAAGCCATGGCGCGCTACCTCTGCTGGCCCATGCACCGGGAGCGCCTTGGCAAAGGGCTGGAGGGTTGGCCCCATCCAGAATCCCGGGCCGCGCTGCCATTGGCGATGCAGGTATCCGATGTGCCTTGCCTGCTGCGCGAGCTGCACGGTGTGGCGCCAGCCCGCATACTGGCGGCCTATGATGCGCTTAGCGAAGAGAGCATTTATCTGCGCTTTATGCGCCCGAAACGGGCGCCGCTACCGGAGCAGGTCGCGCAATTTCTCAATTACCATCCCGAACATCAGATCTCGCTGCTGTTGACCGATCTCGCCGGTGAGCCGCTGGCGCAGGCGCAATCGATCCGCCGCCGTCTTCATCCCGATCGGGCGGAGTTCTCCTGCATCGTGGCGGATCACTTTCAGCACAAGGGGGCGGGGCGGCGCATTCTGCTGGCGCTGGCGTTGCTGGCCAGGGCGGACGGGATCCGCGAGTGGACGGCGGAAGTGCTGGCCCAGAACCGTCCCATGCTGACTTTGCTCAAGCGCCTTGGCTTGCCGCTGACGCTGGTGACCGGGCGGGAGATGGTCTTTGTCAGGCTGGATCTGTCGGTACTGGATGGCTGGTTGTCAGTGCCGCCAGCGGCGCCGCTTAAGACCAAGGGCGAATAGTGACACTTTTTTCCCTGTGCTAAGGTCACATTTATTGTGCGGGGATAGACGGAGCAGCTTATGGCGCAGTCATATAAACATATCGTGATCCTGACCGGAGCGGGGATATCGGCGGAATCCGGCATCAAGACCTTTCGTGCCTGCGACGGTTTGTGGGAAGAGCACAGGGTTGAGGATGTGGCGACCCCCGAAGGGTATGCCCGGGACCCCGATCTGGTGCTGCGCTTTTACAACTCCCGCCGCAAACAGCTGCAACAGCCCCAGGTTCATCCCAATCCGGCCCACTATGCGCTGGCTCGCCTCGAGCGTCTCTTACCCGGTTCGGTCACCCTGGTCACCCAGAACATCGACAATCTGCACGAGAGTGCCGGCAGCAAGAACCTCATCCATATGCACGGCGAGCTGCTCAAGGCCCGCTGCCCCGAGTCCGGTCAGGTGATCGAGTGGCGCGGCGATCTCCATCAGGATGAGCTCTGCTCCTGCTGCCAGTTTCCCCAGCCGATGCGCCCCCATGTGGTCTGGTTTGGCGAGATGCCGCTCGGACTGGATCGGATCTACAGCGCGCTGGCCCAGTGCGATCTCTTTATCTCCATCGGCACTTCGGGGGCTGTCTATCCGGCCGCCGGGTTTGTCCACGAGGCGGGCCTCAACGGCGCCCATACCATCGAGCTCAATCTCGAGCCGAGCGAGGTGGGCAGCCAGTTTGACGAGAAGCGCTATGGGCCTGCCTCCCTGCTGGTGCCCGCCTATGTCGATGAATTGCTGGAGGCGTGCGGCATCCATCAGCCGAGGCAGGTCGAGGGGCACAACTGGATGGAGATGCGTGAACGCTAGGCATCCGGGATAGCAGAAAAGCAAAAGGCGACTCGGTGAGTCGCCTTTTTGTTGTGTGGTGATTTTGTTTTCCGCGGCGTTTTTGTCCGGTAGCGGGTGCCCGTTACGATTGCGCGGGCAGGGGGGCGCAGGATTGTCTGATCACCAGATCCGGGTCGACGGTGATCAGGTGGTTCTCCACCGCCTCGCCGTTGATCCGCGCCAGCAGGCGGGTGACGGCCAGACGTCCCAGCTCCTCCTTGGGCTGGTTGACGGTAGTGAGCGGCGGCGAGAGGTATTGCGCCAGCGCCACGTTGTCGTAGCCGACGATGGAGAGATCCCGCGGTATCACAATGCCCGCCTGATGGGCGGCACTGATGGCTCCCATCGCCATCATGTCGTTGCAGACAAAGAGGGCGGTGGGGCGCGCAGGGAGAGCCAACAGCCGCTCCATGGCGGCAAAGCCGCTGGCGCAATCAAAGTCTCCCTCCTGGATCCACTCTGGATTGATCGTGAGCCCCGCCTCCTGCAACGCCTGCTCAAAGCCAGCTTGGCGCTGGTTGGCGGGGGCGCGGCTCTGGGGGCCGGTGATGCAGCCGATGGCGGTATGGCCCAGCTCAATCAGATGGCGGGTTGCGAGATACCCGCCGTGGAAGGAGTTGTCGGCGATAAGATCCACATCCTCGCTGACCAGCCCCCAATCCATCACCACCACCGGCAGGCTCTTGAGCCAGTCGAGCTGGTTGAACACCTCTTGTTGGCCCTCGCTGCACATGATCAGTAGGCCATCGACCCGCTTGCGCAACATCATCTTGAGGTAGGAGAGCGCCGTCTCGGCCTGCCCCTCGGTGTTGCCCAGCATCAGGTTGTAGCCCTGCTCGAAACAGTAGCGCTCCACCCCGCGCACCACTTCGGCAAAGAAGGGGTTGCTGGAGGTGGTGACCAGCATGCCGATACTGTTGGTCTCCTTCACCTTGAGGCTGCGGGCCACCAGGCTCGGGGCGTAGTTCAGATCGCGCATGGCGGCGAAGACCCGCTCACGGGTCTCCTCGGCCACGAAGCGGGTCTCGTTGATGACATGGGAGACGGTGGTGGTGGAAACCCCCGCCAGCGCCGCCACCTCCTTGATATTGGCCATCAGTGCCCCTGCGCACTCTGCTCAAGCAGGAAGGCGTCAACCTCCTCCTTGCTCGGGATGGAGCTCTGGGCGCCAAACCGGGTGACGGAGAGCGCCGCTGCGCCGTGGGCAAAGCGCACTGCGCCGTTGAAGTCGGCCCCGGCCAGCTCGGCGGCCAGCAGGGCGCCGTTGAAGGTATCGCCAGCAGCCGTGGTGTCGACCGCTTTCACCCGAAAACCCGGGATCAGCTGTTGCTGCTTTGCGTTGCTGCAATAGACCCCCTGGGAGCCCAGGGTGATCATCACATCCGCAATGCCCATCTGATGGAAGCGGGCGGCTGCCTCGCGGGCGCTGGCTTCGTCGGTGACTTTGACACCGGTCAGCAGCTCCGCTTCGGTCTGGTTGGGGGTGATGAGATCCACCAGCGCCAACAGCTCGGCGGAGAGCGGACGGGCGGGGGCGGGGTTGAGCACCACCCGGGTGCCGTGGGCACGGGCCAGTCTGGCAGCCTCGAACACGCTCTCCAGCGGCACTTCCAGCTGCAACAACAGGGTGTGGGCGTCGGCGATCATCGCTTCGTGGCTTTTAACCACCGCAGGGGATAGGGCCCCGTTGGCTTCGGCGGAGATGCCGATGCTGTTCTCCCCCTCATCGCTGACATAGATGATGGCGATGCCGGTGGGCAGGGTGTCATCGCGCTCGACGGCACTGACATCGATGCCATCTTTGGCAAAGCCGGTTTTCATCTGGTGGCCGATGGCGTCATCACCGATACGGGCGATAAAGGAGACCGGGGCGCCGAGGCGGGCGGCAGCAACCGCCTGATTGGCCCCCTTGCCACCCGGGACCACCTGATAGCTGTGACCTGTCAGGGTTTCACCCGGGCGAGGAAAGTGGGGAACGCGCAGCACATGGTCTGCATTGACACTGCCCAGAACGACGAGACGTTTCATGTTGACTACTCCTGATGCATCTTGGCTTGAACACAATGACTGAGTGAGCTCAAGCCGGGAGGCACCGCGACTGAGGGGAAAAAGGGGAGGCGAGCCTCCCCCCTTGAGACTTATTTGCTGACCACTTGCAGCGGTACCGGAATGGATTTCTCGACCGGCTGACCCTTGAGCACCTTGTCGGCAGTCTCGACGCCAATGGCACCGATCAGGGCAGGTTGCTGGGCCACGGTGGCGGCCAGTTTACCCTTGGCAACGGCGGCTTTGCCATCGTCAGTGCCGTCGAAGCCGACGATCATCACCTCTTTACCGGCAGCCTGTACCGCGCGGATGGCACCCAGCGCCATCTCGTCGTTCTGGGCGAACACGGCCTGTACGGTCGGGTGGGCTGCCAGCAGGTTTTCCATGACGTTCAGACCCTTGGTGCGGTCAAAGTCGGCAGGCTGGGAAGCCAGTACCTGCAGCTTGTTGGCTGCCACGGCCAGGGCAAAACCTTCACCACGGTCGCGGGCGGCGGAGGTACCGGCAATCCCTTCCAGCTGGATCACCTTGGCACCGGTACCCAGTTTTTCGGTGATGAAGTCACCGGCCAGTTTGCCGCCTGCCACGTTATCGGAGGCGATGTGGGCTTTCACCTCGCCTTGCGCGGCGCCGCGGTCCAGGGTTAGCACCGGAATGTTGGCGCGGTTGGCCAGACGGATGGCGTTGCCGACTGCTTCGGAGTCGGTCGGGTTGATCAGGATGGCGCCGACCTTGCGCACGGTGAGATCTTCCATGTTGGAGAGCTCTTTGGCCGGGTCATTCTGGGAATCCAGTACCACCAGCTCGTAACCAAGCTCCTTGGCTTTGGCTTCGGCACCCTCTTTCATGGTGACGAAGAAGGGGTTGTTGAGGGTGGAGACCACCATCGCCAGGGTTTGATCGGCGGCCTGAGCAGTGCCCAGCACGGACATGATGGCGGCAGCGAGCAGGGTATTGAGCTTTTTCATCATTTCATTCCTTGTGTGTGGCTTGTCTTATTAACGGTTGCTTTTGTTATCGATCATCACGGCAAGCAAGATCACGCTGGCCTTGGCGATCATCTGGTAATAGGACGATACGTCGAGCAGGTTGAGGGCGTTGTTGAGAAAACCGATGATCAAGGCACCGATCAGGGTACCCATGATGCGGCCCTTGCCGCCCATCAGGCTGGTACCACCCAGCACCACGGCGGCGATGGCATCCAGCTCGTAACCCATGCCCGCCGTCGGCTGGGCAGAGGAGAGGCGAGAGGTAACGATAAGCCCTGCCAGCGCCGAGAGCGCGCCGCACAGACCATACACCGCCAGCTTCACCCGATCCACATTGATACCGGAGAGGCGGGTGGCAGACTCGTTACCGCCCAGCGCGTAGATGTAGCGACCGAGACGGGTGTGGTTGAGCATGAACCAGGCCAGCAGGAAGACGATGGCCATCAGCCAGATGGGCACCGGCAGACCGAACAGGTAACCGGTACCGAGCCAGGCGAAGTGATCGGCGCCGTCACTGAAACCGGTGGAGATGGGGCGACCCTCGGTATAGACCATGGTGATGCCGCGCAGGGCGGTCATGGTGACCAGGGTGGCGATGAACGCTTGCACCTTGCCTTTGGCAATGATCAGGCCGCTGACGCCGCCCAGCAGGGCACCGGCCCCCAGGGTGAGGGGGACCACCAGCCAGATCGGCAGCTCCATGGCGACCATGGTGGCCGCCAGTGCGCCGCACAGGGCCAGCACAGAGCCGACCGACAGATCGATACCGGCGGTGAGGATAACCAGCGTCATGCCGACCGCCATGATGGCGTTGACCGAGGTCTGGCGCAGGATGTTGAGCAGGTTGTCGGCGGTGAAGAAGTTGGGGCTCAGGAAAGAGACCACACCAATCAGGACCAGCAGCGCGACCAGGGATTTGTTCTCGATCCACCACGCCTTGCTCATGACGCCACGGCGGGAAAGGGTTTGGGTTGTCATTGGGATGCCTCTTGCTCTGCTTGCCACTGTTTACCGACTGCCGCCGCCATCAGCTTCTCCTGATTGGCATCGCGGGTGTTGAACTCTGCGCTGATGCGCCCTTCGTGCATCACCATGATGCGATCACTCATGCCGAGCACTTCCGGCATCTCGGAGGAGACCAGAATGATGCTCATCCCCTCCTTCTTGAACTGGTTGATCAGCTGATAAATTTCCTTTTTCGCCCCCACGTCGACGCCGCGGGTCGGCTCGTCGAGGATCAGCACCTTGGGCCTTGTCAGCAGCCCCTTGGCGATGGCTACCTTCTGCTGGTTGCCGCCGGAGAGCAGCTTGATCAGCTGATCCTGACTCGGGGTCTTGATGTTGAACAGGCGCACATAGTCGCTCACCGCCTGCCGTTCGGCCTTGCCGTCAATCTTGCCGTTGCAGATGAACTCGTCGAGGGCGCACAGACTCATGTTTTCGCGCACCGACAGCTCCAGCACCAGCCCATCTCCCTTGCGATCTTCGGAGATGTAGGCGATGCCAGCGGCCAACCCGTCGGCCGGGCTTTTGGGCACCAGAGCATGACCGTCCACTTCCACTTCGCCGGCGCTGATGGGGCTGGCGCCATAGATAAGCTTCATCAGCTCGGTACGGCCGGAGCCCATCAGGCCGCTAAAGCCCAGAATTTCACCCTGACGCAGGGAGAAGCTCACCCCGCGCACGCCGGGACCGGCCAGCTCCTTCACTTGCAGGCTGACGGGGCCGAGCTCGCGCTCAAGGCGCGGGTACTGCTCTTCCAGCCGCCGACCCACCATCATCTCGATGATCTTGTCCTCGTCCAGATCGCTTACCGCCTTCTCGCCGATCCACTTGCCATCGCGCAGCACGGTGACCCGATCGCAGATCTGGAAGATCTCCTTGAGGCGGTGAGAGATATAGACGATGCCGCAACCCTGCTGGCGCAGTTCGCGGATCACCACAAACAGCTGCTCGGTCTCGGTGTCGGTCAGCGCATCGGTGGGTTCATCCATGATGATGACGCTGGCATCGAACGACAGTGCCTTGGCGATCTCCACCATCTGCTGTTCGCCGATGGAGAGATCCCCGAGCCGGGTATCCGGGCCGTGCTTGACGCCAAGTCGTGCCAGCAGACCGCTGGCACGCTCACGCAACTGTTGGTGATCGATGCGGCCAAAACGGGTACGAGGTTCGCGACCGAGGAAGATATTGGCGGCAATCGACAACTCCGGCAGCAGGTTCAGCTCCTGGTGGATGATGCTGATCCCCTGATCCTGGGAGTCGCGGGGGCCCTTGAAGTGGACTGGCTGACCGCGGTAGCTGACGCTGCCCGCATCGGCCTGATAGATACCGGTCAGCACCTTCATCAGGGTGGATTTGCCGGCGCCATTTTCACCGAGCAGGGCCATCACCTGGCCCGGATAGACCCGCAGACCCGCTTCATCGAGGGCGCGCACACCGGGGAAGGTCTTGACGATCCCGGTCAGCTCCAGAATGGGTGAGAGGGGAGAGGTTGTGCTCATTTGCAGCGTCCTTGAAGAGGCTTAAAACGCCACACCGGCGCAGAGAATAATATTAGCGTAGGGGGTGACCTCGCCGCTGCGCACGATGGCCTTGCTCTGGCGGGAGCGGGTTTTGAACTCCTCGTGCAGGCAGTATTCGATGGCGATGGGTTTGCCCTGGGCGGCTGCATGCGCCTCAAGCTGATCGACCAACGCCTGATGGGCGGCGGGGCTGATCTGCTTGATCTCGCTCGCCATGATCACCTTCTCCACCACCAGATCGGTGAACAGGGCGGTCAGTACGGTTTCAAGGCTGGGCGTCCCCGCCATCAGCGCCAGATCGATCCGCTCCGGACCGGTCGGAATGGGCAAGCCTGCATCGCAGACGGTGATCTCGTCGGTGTGGCCCATTTGTGCCACCAGAGCACTCAGGGGAGCATTGAGCAGTACGCCTCGTTTCATACAGCACCTCATCAGGCCTTGGCCCGTCAATCTGTGAACCGCTAGGCAACCGGTTACGCAACCGGTTGCGTGATGGATTAAAGGTAGGCCATCTACCGGAAAACAGCCATGGCAAAACAGCAAAATTGTGAAAACGATCTCAAAGGCGGGAGAAGAAATGCAGGGGAGGAGGCAGGAAGGGTGTCAGCAGAGCCTGACACCCGGCTTTATTGATTTTATGGTTAGTTGGCCAGCGCCTTGGCGACTGCCGGACGGCTCAGCATGCGCTGATAATGCTCGGCAACCTTGGGGAATTCACTGATCTCGACCCCATCGCTTTTCAGCCAGCCCGCGACCACGAACAGATAGATATCCGCCACGCTGAACTGCTCGCCGAGTACCCAGGGGCCTGCCAGATAGTGCTGCTCAATCTGGGCAAAGCCATCGCGCATATTGCTGGCGACTTTCTGCTGCATGGCGGCAATGGCCTGCTGGTCATCGGCCCAGCGACTGCCACGACGACCGTGGGCGTGGGAGACATGCACGGTGGAGGCGAGGAAGCTGTTGACCTCCTGCATGCGGGCCAGCAGGAACGGATTGTCCAGCGGCGCCAGCTTGGCTGCGTGGAAGCGCTGCGCCACATAGAGCAGCAGGGCCGGGGTCTCGGTCAGGGTGCCTTGCTCGGTAATAAGGGCAGGCACCCGTCCTTTGGGGTTGATGGCGAGGTATTCGGGCGAACGCTGCTCACCGGCAGCCAGATTGAGCTGGCGGGCAGTAAACGGGGCGCCGGTTTCCAGCAGGGCAATCTGCACAGCCATGGCACAGGTGCCGGGAGCGAAATAGAGGGTCAGATCGGACATGAATACTCCTGATTGTCTCAGGCCTCCCGCGATATCGGCGAAAAACGTGTTTTCCGTGATACCTCGAGGGGTCATGAAAAAAGAGAGGGGGCAACGCTTGCCCCCTCAACCAATCTACACCCCCTGAGGGGTGATGAAAAAGTGCAGAATTAATAGGCTTTGGCCATCTTGTCTTAAACCCCTTGGCTAAGAGTACGAGTCAACTAGTGCTGAGTTTGGTGGGAGCTCTGACGACAGAGATAGGGCTGTTGGTATTGAAAGGACTGTGGGCGCAATAACCTCCCCAGTTGTTTTACCGCTCTTGCACGATGTGGTCGTCTACTGGAATACCCTCTGCGTATCCTATCTTCGTTCACACAACAAGGCTGACCTTCATCAAAAAATGAGAAAGAAATCAGTCCGATAGAGAACTTTTTGCTGACTGTAATGGTCTGCGTTTGATACCTTACTCATCAGGCTCTATAGAGTGATAATGGCAGCCGAGATGCCTGGTGGTTGCTTCATATTACATCCAGTTATAAAGCAGCGTGATGGGATCTGAACCTCCTTGCGGTAGCCATCTTGTTTACTAGGATACGGGATGCTGGATACTACATAGTTGTTCAGAATAGTAGATAACTGCACTCGTACAACCTCTAGAAGAGGGGTGTTTGAGCCTGCTTTGTCACCTGATGGTAGCGATGTTTTACACCGCAAGGCTTTCGGCAAGATGTAGCACTATTTAGAGCAGTTATTTAGTGAACTCGATTATCGGAGAATGAGGAAAGATTCCGCATATCTATGGCATGGACCCAGGTGGTTAGAGTAGGATGTTAAAAATTTTTCAATGCGTCAAATTTTTGAATATATACAGAATAGTTTTTGTGATTTTATGGGCATTCTTCCCTTGGAAAAAATAATATCCATACTCTGCAATTGCTTTATTGTCGTTAATTTGGGGTATTACATTGTATTAAACATTAAAACAACGAGAGATCATGAAACAAAAAAAAGATTATGTTGATATTTATGATAAAGTTATTTCTTTACTTAAAGATAAGTCGAAATAACAAGTAGCACAAAATGATAAAGCAGTTTGCTTTTATGACTTTGTCACGAATTCGAATTGTAGTCAGCAATTTGTTTTCTCTTAACAAAATGTTAGCTACCAAAATAATCAGGGCATCTTAACACAAACCTAGAGGTAATATATATGGATATTGGCGTTTATTCACTTAAAGATTTATCGGATAGTCAAGTTGAAAACTTATTAAGAGAAAAAAAGTCGTTTGAAATTGAAAAGATTGGTTCAGGTAACGTTAGTAATACGGTTGCGACTCTTGAGAAATTAATTGAAAGTATGGATATGAAATGTCGTGTGTATACCATCGGAAGAAAAGCTATAATGGCTGCGGCGGTTACACCTAATCCTGTCACTTTTTTAGCCGGGGTTGCAAGCTCAATTGCAATCGGCGCGCATAATGTAGCAACATGGAATCCTGACTATGAAATTGGAAAGTATATTACAAAGGATAGACTACTTGTTGAATATAAAAAATAGTAAAGGCTACTAAGTACAGTTTGCTTATAAAGGCCTCGCCAACTGCCATTTGAAAAATTCCAGTTTGGCTAAATAGTCATGGTGATATAAAACATTGGTGTGGGATTGCTTTATAATCCCACACCTTATAGTTTTGTGCCTCTGAGAAAGGATGTGTTGAGGGTCGTAGGTCGATTCGCAATCGTGTAAGCGGACATTCGCGGTTTCGATAATACTGTACAGTCATTTTCCATAAACGTACATATTTTGCCCATATCTACACAAAGGGGCAACTCTGAATATGTTGGCGATTATGAAAAGAGAAGGGGGCAAATATTGCCCCCTTAATTTATTGAACCCATCAGGGTCAATTAACCGCCGACTTAACCCGCCTTGGCCACCATGGCTTTCAGCTGCAGGAAGTATTGCTCGTAGAGGCGGGAGGCATCCCCCACATCGGACTGGAATTCGCCCTTGCGCTTGATCTCGTCGCTCGGGAAGACCATGGGGTTGTTGCGAAACGCCGGGGTGAGCAGGGGAATGGCATCCTTGACCGGAGTGGGGTAGCCAATCGCCTCGGCCACCTTGGCGGCCACATCGGGGCGCATCAGGAAGTTGATCAGGGCGTGCGCCTCCTTCACATGCTTGGCCTTGGCCGGGATGGCTAGGTTGTCCATCCAGAGCACGGCGCCTTCTTCGGGGTAGGTCATCTGGATGGAGGGGTATTCGCGCTGGGCGCCATAGGCCGAGCCGTTCCACAGCATGCCGATATTGACCTCTCCGGCGATAAAGGGGTCGGCCGGGTTGTCGGAGTTGAACGCCTTGACGTTGGGCATCAACTTTTTCAGGTATTCGAACGCTTCGGTAATTTGCGCCTTGTCCCGGGTGTTGGGGCTGTAGCCCAGCTGCACCAGCGCGATATGGAATACCTCGCGGGCATCGTCCATCAGCAGCAGGCTCTCTTTCCACTCCGGTGCCCAGAGCTGCTTCCAGCTGGTAACCGGCTGCTCGATGATGTCGGTGTTGGTGCCGATCCCGGTTGCGCCCCAGATATAGGGGATGGAGTAGCGGTTGTCCGGGTCGTACTCGTGGTTGAGCAATGTGGGGTCGAGGTGCTTGAAGTTGGGCAGCTGGGCGCGATCCAGCGGCTGCAACATTCCCTCCTTGGCCATTTTTGAGATGAAGTAGGTGCTGGGCACCACCACGTCATAGCCGTCGCCATGGGTTTTCAGCTTGGCGTAGAGGGTCTCGTTGGATTCGTAGGTGGAGTAGATCACCTTGATGCCGGTCTCTTGCTGGAACTGCTCCAGCAGACCGTCCGGCACATATTCCGACCAGTTGTAGAAGTAGACCACCTTGTCGTCGGCCGCGTGAGCGCTCTGTCTCAGCAGCGGGGTGGTGAGGGTGAGGGCGGCTGCCAGCAGGGCGCCGGCCTTGTGTTGGATTGTCATCAACAACTCCTTGGGGTTATGGGGCCTTGCGGCCCACCGTGACAGAGTTCGCCAAAGGTGGCGGGGACGAAACGGGCAGGGTTAACCCTGCCGTTTGCGCAGTAACAGTTGCGCCAGCAGCACCATCCCGAGGGAGGCGACCAGCATCAGGGTGGCCAGGGCGTTGACCTCGGGGGAGACGCCCACCTTGACCATGGAGTAGATCTTGAGCGGAAGGATCTCGTAGGCCGGACCGGTCACAAAGGAGCTCACCACCACGTCGTCCAGCGACAGGGTAAAGGAGAGCAGCCAGCCCGCCATCACCGCCGGCAGCGCCAGCGGCAGTATGATGCGGCGCAGGATGATCCACTCGCCAGCCCCCAGATCCCGCGCTGCCTCCAGCATCCGCACATCAAAACCGCACAGCCGCGAGTAGACGGTGATCACCACGAACGGCAGGCAGAAGGTGATGTGGGCGATCAGCAGCGACCAGAAGCCCAGCGCAATGCCGGTCACCACAAACAGGGTCAGGAGCGAAATAGCCATCACGATATCGGGGGACATCATCACCACGAACAGCATGCCGCTCACGTACTGTTTGCCGCGAAAGCGGTAGCGAAACAGCGCCACGGCGGTGAGGGTGCCGATCAGGGTGGCTGCGGTGGCGGTGAGGGCGGCGATAGTCAGGGAGTGTTGGGCCGCCTGCATCAGGCTGGCGCTGGCAAACAGCTTCTCATACCAGCCCAGGGTAAAGCCGCGCCAGTCGATGCCATATTTCGACAGGTTGAAGGAGTTGGCGATCAGTACCCCGATGGGCACATAGAGATAGCCAAACACCAGCAGCAGGAACAGAGCCTTCAGTGCGCGCATCATGCCAGCTCCCCCTTCTTGCTGAGCAGCTTGCCCGCCCGCCAGTAGCAGTAGACCAACAGTGCCATCAGCACCGTCAGCATCACGCTGATGGCCGCGCCAAAGGGCCAGTCACGGCTGTTGAGGAACTGGGTCTTGATCAGGTTGCCGATCAGCAGGTGCTTGGCGCCCCCCAGCAAGTCGGAGACATAGAACATTCCCATAGCGGGCAGGAACACCAGCAGACAACCGGCGATGATGCCGGGCAGGGTGAGGGGCAGAATGATCCGTACCAGCCGCTGCCAGCCGTTGGCACCGAGATCCCGCGCCGCCTCCAGCAAACGGCCATCCAGTTTCTCGATGCTGGAGTAGAGTGGCAGCACCATAAAGGGGAGCAGCACATAGACCAGCCCGATGATGACGGCCACCTCGGTATACATCATCTGCAGCGGCCGCTCGATGAGCCCCAGATCCATCAGCCAGCCATTGATCAGCCCCCGGGTGCCGAGCAGCACTTTCAGGGCATAGGTACGGATCAGGGAGTTGGTCCAGAACGGTACCACCACCAGAAACAGCAGCAGCGGGCGAATACGTGTTGGCAGATGGGCCAGCAGCCAGGCAAAGGGGTAACCCACCAGCAAGCAGATGCTTGTGGCGAGCAGTGCCAGCCAGAGGGAGTGGAGCAGCACCTCGAAATAGAGGGGGTCCAGCAGGCGGCCATAGTTGCTCAGGGTAAAGAGCGGCGTGATAAGCTCGGATTCATCGCGGGTCAGGAAGCTGACGCCGATGATCATCAGGTTGGGCAGGAAGACAAACAGCGTCAGCCAGCCGAGGATCAGCGCGATGGCCGTGTTGCGAAAGCCGTTGTGGGCAAAGCTGTGCGCTACCCGCAGATTAGTGAGGCTCATAGGGCAGCACCACCTCCCAGCTGTCGACCCAGTGGATCGCCACCTCCTGACCGAGACGGTAGTCAAAGTCGGGGTCATCCTCGTCGAAGAACTCGGAGATAAGCAGCTGTTTGCCACTGTCGAGTTCGATCACCGAATCGAGCGTCGCCCCCTTGTAGTTGCGCTCGCGGATGTTGCCCCGCAGTGCGCCGCTCTGATCGTCATCCTGATCGAGAATGCGCAGATCTTCCGGGCGCAGCAGCACCAGTACCTTGTCATCTGGCTGGAATGGCAAGGTGGTATGGAGCAGGCATTCGCGCCCCTCCACCTCCGCCTGCCAGATACCGGGCTCGCTCTGGCTGATCAGCTTGCCATCCATCACGTTGATCTCACCGATAAAGCGGGCCACGAACAGGTTTGCTGGCGATTCGTAGATATCGCGCGGAGTGCCGCGCTGGATGATCTTGCCGCCTTCCATCACCAGGATGCGATCAGACATGGTGAGCGCCTCTTCCTGATCATGGGTGACAAAGACAAAGGTGATGCCAAGGCGACGCTGCAGGGCCTTGAGCTCGCTCTGCATCTGTTTGCGCAGCTTGTAGTCGAGCGCCGAGAGGGATTCGTCGAGCAGCAGCAGGCGCGGCTTGTTGACCACGGCGCGGGCAATGGCGACCCGTTGCTGCTGGCCGCCGGAGAGTTGATCCGGGCGGCGGTTGGCCAGCTCGGTGAGCTGCACCATGGCGAGGGTCTCCTCGACCCGCTGGCGGATCTCGCTGGCAGGCACCTTTTGCATCTGAAGGCCAAAGGCGACGTTTTCAAACACCGTCATATGGGGGAAGAGCGCATAGCTCTGGAACACGGTGTTGATGTGCCTGTGTTCGGCGGGGATATGGGTGATCTCGTCACCGGCCAGATGGATGGTGCCACCATCGACCGATTCGAGCCCGGCCAGCAGGCGCAGCAGGGTCGTCTTGCCGCAGCCGGAGGGGCCCAGCAGGGTAAGAAATTCACCATCATAGATTTCCAGGTCAAGGTCACTCAGGATCACCTTGCCATCGTATTTTTTGCTGATCTTGTTCAGCGCGACAATTACCTGTGGATTGTTCATCATCCGCCAGTCTCACCCCAGCCAGTGGCCATCGTGTTGAAAGAGGGCCGCATTCTATGCAGCCAATCCATGAAATCAAAGGCTTTTTGGCCCGAATTAGCCGGGAGTGGACAGGAAAAACGGCTACGAATAGCAGACCAAATCGCTATAATGTGCCACCTGATTTGGTCGTTTTCGATATTGGATAGTCAATTGAGTAATAAAATGCGTATTGGCGGCTCCCTTGAGCAGTCTCTGAACCAGGGCTACCGCCTTGATCTGAAAGGGGTCATCCAGGAGGGATGGCAACAGACCCGCCGTACCGGATTTGGCCTGCTGCTGGCGATTGTCGGAGTGACGGCGATCTGGATCCTGCTCAGCAATGTGCTGTTGTTGCCCTATCTGGGGGACGACAACCAGATGAATGTGGCCATGGTGCTAAGCCTGCTGATGACGGTGGTGATGGCCCCCATGACCAGCTCCCTCGATATGCTGGGGTTGCAGCAGTCGGTCGGGGTGCGCGCCCGGGCCAACCAGGTGTTCGACTTCTTCCGCCATTTTGTGCGTCTCGGCATGCTGAGCCTGCTTGGCAGTCTGCTCACCAGCCTGTTTGGCCCGCTGTTCGATCTGGTGGGATTGCCCGCCGTGCTCTCTTTCATTCCTTCGGCCCTGATCGGCATGGGGCTGCTCTTTACCGTACCGCTGGTGCTGGAGCGCGGCCTGACGCCGCCCCAGGCCATTCTGGTCTCCCTCAAGCTCTTTGCGCGCGGCTGGCCCAGCATTGTGCTGTTCCACGGCGTGATGACCGCGCTCTTCTTCCTGGCTCTGATCCCCATGGGGTTGGGGCTTATCTGGGTGGCACCGCTCTATTTCAACTGCAAGGGGATCCTCTATCGGGATCTCTGCGGCGTGGCAGTAGAGGTTAACGAGGTGACTGAAGGCCCCAACCATTTCAATGCATGATGCAAAAGGATGTTGAATGACTCGTCGATATGGAGTGACCAAGGCCTTGCGCCATAGCCTGCTGGCCAGTCTCTTGCTGCCAGGGCTGGCGCTGGCTGAGCCGGTGCTGGATCTGCAATACAGCACCTTCTACAGCCAGATGAAGACCTTTGCCAAAGGGGAGTTTGGTCACGCCAGACTGGGGTTTTATCTGACCGATCCGCAAAATGGTCAACGTTGCGGCCTGGTCGCTGCGCGGGTATCGACGCAGGACAAGGAGGTCGCGGGCGAGGTGACGATCGATAGCGAACTGCGCCTGCCGTTCGATGATGATCTCAACCTCGACAAAGGGATGGTGCAGGTCACGCTCAAAGAGCCCCACGCCAGCTGCGATATGGCGGTACAGGTGATGGCCGATGCGCCGAACGGGTCCGAACTGCCGCTGGCCGAGCTGGCGGCGCGTCAGCAGCAGATGCAGTCGTTGCTCGACAAGATGGCGGGCATGGTCGGCAAGCACTTCCTGCCGAAGATGGAAGGGGTGCGCATTACCCTGGTGCAGCAGAGCGGCACCGCTTATCTGATTGATGGCGCCCGTCAGGAGGCGCTGCCCTGGCAGGAGGGCCACCTGCTGCTGAGCAATGAGCAACTGGCCGCGTTCGCTGCGGGGCAACTGCGCCTGCAGGGTGAGGTGCTGCGGTTGACCCCCTGGCTGCACAAGGGCTGATGCTGGTGGTGCTGTCACCTCAATGACAGGCCGATCCAGAAAGCAAAAAAGGAGCGATAATCGCTCCTTTTTTATTGCGTGGCGTTTGCCCTGTGACGGCGGCTTAGCGCACTTCAATCACATCCAGCATGTCCATCTCGTCGATGTCCAGCAGCGGAGCCTTTGGCATCTCGGGCGGATCAAACGCCTTGTCGCCGCCATCGATAATGCCGGAGTCGCGGTTGATGCTCTTGAAGTCAAACAGCTTGTGATCGAGCAGGTGGCTCGGGATCACGTCCTGAATGGCGGTGAACATGGTTTCGATACGACCGGGGAAGCGGCGATCCCAATCCTGCATCATCTGCTTGATGGCCTGACGCTGCAGGTTCTCCTGCGAACCGCACAGGTTGCACGGGATGATGGGGAAGGCTTTCACCTCGGCGTAGCGCACCAGATCTTTCTCTTTGCAGTAGGCCAGCGGGCGGATCACCACGTTCTTGCCATCATCGCTCACCAGCTTGGGCGGCATGGACTTGAGCTTGCCACCGTAGAACATGTTGAGGAACAGGGTCTCGAGGATGTCGTCGCGGTGATGACCAAGGGCAATCTTGGTGCAACCCAGCTCCTGGGCGGTGCGATAGAGAATACCGCGGCGCAGTCGTGAGCAGAGGGAGCAGGTAGTTTTGCCTTCCGGTACCTTCTCCTTGACGATGGAGTAGGTATCTTCCTCGACGATCTTGTACTCGATACCGAGTGAGGCGAGGTATTCAGGCAGCACATGCTCGGGGAAACCGGGCTGCTTCTGATCCAGGTTGACGGCAACCAGATCGAAATGGATGGGGGCGCTGGCTTTGAGGCTCATCAGTATGTCGAGCATACCGAAGCTGTCCTTGCCGCCGGAGAGGCAGACCATGACCTTGTCGCCCTCTTCAATCATGTTGAAGTCGGCAATGGCCTGACCCACGTTGCGCCGCAGGCGCTTCTGCAGTTTGTTAAAACTGTATTTATCTTTGGCGTTCAGCTCTTCTAGCATGCTCGTAAAACCCGGGACACAAATAAGCGCGTTATTATAGCCATGTCCCGGGGGAGGGCAAGGTGCCAGGCACCTTATGATTGTTTGCGACGACTGTCGACCGGGCAGCTGTAGTCCGCCGGTTTGAGGATCAGGATGTCGCAGGAGAGGCGGTCAATCACATGTTCGGCGGTATTGCCGAGCAAGGCAGCAGAAAGTCCGGTGCGACCGACGCAGCCCATGATCATCAGGGTCGCCTTGAGCTCTTCGGCCATATCCGGCAGCACCTCTTCCGGTAGCCCTTCTGCCACCCGGGTCCAGAGATGACCAATTCCGAACTTGTCGGCATGGCTGAGCAGCAGGGACTCGTGGTGTTTGCGGATCGCCTCGTTATAGGCGTTGGGGTCAAACTCCGGCAGCTCGATGGCCACGTTGACCGGGGTGCCCGGGTAGGTGTTGACCAGATAGAGGTTGGAGCCCAGCAGTTCGGCGATATCGCTCCCCTCCTGGGTGATCCGTTCGTTGAGCAGTTTCTGATCCGGATCGTCGCTTGAGCAGTTGATGGCGGCGATGATGTTGCCACCCCGTTGCCAGTGCCCCTCCTTGACCAG
Source organism: Aeromonas sp. YN13HZO-058 (assembly GCF_001921245.1). Taxonomy (NCBI): domain Bacteria; kingdom Pseudomonadati; phylum Pseudomonadota; class Gammaproteobacteria; order Aeromonadales; family Aeromonadaceae; genus Aeromonas; species Aeromonas sp. YN13HZO-058. Next base: position 130,309 of record NZ_MQSY01000056.1, read on the forward strand.
CAGCACCGGGCAGGGGCATTTGCGCAGCAGATGCCAGTCGGTGGGGGTAAAGATGAAGGTTTGCAGGAAGCTGTGATGGTGGGTGGCCTTGACCACCAGATCGTGGTGCTGCTCCAGTACCTCCTGAATGACGCACTCGAAGGGGCGATTGTGCCAGACCACCTTCACCTCGCAGGTTATCCCCTGTGCCCGATAGGGGGTCAGGATCTCGTCCAGCCACTCACGTCGCTGTGAAATGACGCCGTCGCGCATCTCTTGCCGCTCATCCACCGAGAGCATGGCGGTCATTTCATACGAGAAGTCATAGATGGTGAGCAGCAGGGTCAGATGGGCGTTTTCGTCCAGCTCGGCGATTTTGACTGCCCGTTCGAGGGCGATTTGACGCTCCTCTTCTGGATTGATAACCACCAGAATATTCTGATATTTGACCATCTTCTCCTCCTTGGAAAAGTCCAATGACAGCAGAATGTTAGCTATTACAGCTTAGCGCAGGAGGAGGGTAACGGGAACGTACCGGATCACATTCCAGAGGAAAGGATCCGGCAGAGAAAGCGGGATTTAAGACGTGTGCTTAGCCACAGGCTGGTCGGGTTGCACCGGCCATCATGCCAAGGGCGACCTGATCCAGCACGGTAATGTATTTGCCTTTGACGCTGATAAGACCGGACTTCTGGAAGCGGCCGAGCAGACGACTGATGGTCTCGACGGTCAGCCCCAGATAGTTGCCGATATCGCCACGGGTCATGGAGAGACGGAACTCCTTGGCGGAGAAGCCGCGCTCGGAGAAGCGTACCGACAGATTGTGCAGGAAGGCGGCGAGGCGCTCTTCGGCATTTTTCTTGGAGAGCAGCAGGATCATCTCCTGATCGCCCATGATTTCATTGCTCATCAGACGCATGATCTGCTGACGCAACTTGGGCATCTTGCCGGAGAGATCGTCGAGCACTTCAAAAGGGATCTCGCACACCATGGCGGTTTCCAGCGCCTGGGCGAAGGAGGGGTGGGCCTGCTTGTGGATGGCATCGAAACCAACCAGATCGCCAGCGAGGTGGAACGCGGTGATCTGCTCGTCCCCTTGCTCGGTGATGGTGTAAGACTTGATGGTCCCGGAACGGATGGCATAGAGCGATTTGAACTCGTCGCCAGCCTTGAACAGCTCTTCACCCTTCTGGATCGGTTTTTTGCGCTCGATGATGCTGTCCAGCTGATCAAGCTCGTTGTCGTTCAGAGTGAAGGGAATACAGAGCTGACTGATACTGCAATCCTGGCAATGAATTGCACAGCCACCGCTCTGGATACGTCTGCCAGGTTTCTTTTCCGGGATCATAGGCTCATACGAATAATTGATTTATATCAAACAAGTTTACCATCAACTCATCCGTTTTGGATAGGGTTTCAAAAGGAAGCAATGCCAATCCAGAAGGTATGTACCCCGAACAAAATGAGCAGAAGGGCACCGCCAAGGCGCAAACTGCGCAGGGTGAGCCAGTATCTCAGGCGATCCGCGAGCCCTCCCAGCGCGAACAAGGTGGGCAGGGTGCCGAGGCCAAAAAAGAGCATGATCAGCGCTCCGCCACTGGCCGAACCCGCCGCCGCGCTCCAGGTCAGCATGGAGTAGACCAGCCCGCAAGGCAGCCAACCCCACACCATGCCAAAGGGCAGTGCCTGCACAGGTGAGGTGAAGGGGAGAAATTTGCCCGCCAGCGGTTTGATATGGGGCCAAAGTCTGGCGCCGAGCCGCTCCAGCAGCAAGACCCCTTGCCACCATCCTGCCAGATAAAGGCCAAGTGCAATCATCAGCAGCGCCGCCACGAGACGCAAGCCGGCGATAGCGTGTTTGCCTGCACCCAGCTCGCTGGTGGTGGCGAGCAGGCCACCCACCAGTGCACCTGCAATCACATAGCTCAGGATCCGGCCGAGGTTGTAGTTGAACAGATAGCCGAGTCGCCCCCAGAAGTGCTGCTTGTTGGCGGGGATCGCCATGGATAGCGCGGCAGAGACACCACCGCACATGCCGATACAGTGGGCAGAGCCTGCCAGTCCGACCAGCAGGGCCCCGGCCAGATCAAGGTTGTGGATCATTGTCAGCAGGCTTTACGGGTTTGCGGGCGGGTTGCTCTTCGTCAAACAGGATGTTGGAACCCTGCCGGTCGAGATCTTCAAACTGCTCGGAGCGAATGGCCCAGAAGAAGACGACCCCGGCGATGATCACAAACAGGATGGCGATGGGGATCAGGACAAAAATTATATTCATGAGAGGTACCTTGGCGTTCATCCTTGGCAAGCGTCCCCTATGGTAACCCTGTTCGGGCAGGGGGCCAGCCGCTATCAGTTAGAAATGTGGCCTGCATCGGAGGCAGGCCACATTTTCAGCTATTTCCCGTCAGCAGCTTCATCGATTGAGGCGCATGGAGTTGGTCACCACGATGAGCGAGCTGAGCGACATACCCGCCGCCGCCAGATAAGGGGGGAGCCAGCCGCAGGCCGCCAGCGGTAACACCAGCAGGTTGTAACCGATGGACCAGGCGAAGTTCTCGATGATGATCTTGCGGGTACGCATTGCCAGCACTCTGGCCTCGAGCAGTCGGCTCAAGTCATCGGCCAGCAGGATGGCATCGGCGCTGTTTTTCGCCAGATCGGTGCCACCCGCCATGGCGAACGAGGCGTGCGCTCCGGCCAGTACCGGGGCGTCGTTGATGCCATCGCCCACCATGATGCTGATATCCCCCTCGGCTTCACGGGTCTTGAGGTAGGCCAGCTTGCCATCGGGTGAGACCCCCTTTACCAGTTCATCTACTCCCAGCTCGCGGGCAATCTCGTCGGCCTGCAGGGAGCTGTCGCCAGTCAGCACAGTGGTTTGCAGACCGGCTGCCTTGAATGCCGCGATCAGCGACTTGGCATCGGGGCGCAGGGTATCTTCCAGATTGAAACGGGCCAATACCTTCTGCTCGTCGGCCAGATAGATAGCCAGACCGCGGCCGTTTTCTTGCGCCGGATCCAGCCCAAGCCAGCGAGCACTGCCGAGGCGGTAGCGTACGCCATCCACCAGCGCCGTGATGCCATGACCGATGACCGGGGTGATCTCGCGGGCGGATGGCAGCACGGTGATGTTGTCGGCGGGCAACCGGAAGGCGCGGGCAATGGGGTGTTCGGATTGCGCCTCCATGGCCCGGGCGATGGCGAGGCAGTGCGCCTCGTCAAGGTCGGCCAACGCCTGAGTCTGCGTCAGGCTGACGTTGCCTGTGGTCAGGGTGCCGGTCTTGTCCATCACGATGCGGTTGGCCTTGGTCAGCACGTCCAGCACATGACCGCGGCGCAGCAGAATGCCGTTGCGGGTCAGATTGGCGGTGGCCGAGGTCAGCGCCGTCGGGGTCGCCAGCGACAGGGCGCAAGGGCAGGTGGCAACCAGCACGGCGAGGGTGACCCAGAACGCCTGATCCGGTTGATGGAAGTGCCAGAAGGTCCAGACCGCGGCGGCAATGATCAGCAGCACCAGAATAAAGTGGCGTGACAGCTGATCCGCCATCTGGGCGATGGCCGGTTTGTCATCGAGGGCATGATCCTGCAGCCGCATGATCTGGGCGATCCGCGACTCTTCGATACGGTGGCTGACCCGGATCTGCAGCGGTGCATCCGTGTTGATGGTGCCGGCATAGACCTGATCACCGGGCTGTTTGAGCAGGGGCAGCTGTTCACCGGTCAGCATGGATTCGTTGAGGCTGGCTTGCCCTTCGACAATGATGCCGTCTGCCGGCAAAGTGGCACCGGCCAGCACCCGTACCCGATCGCCGACCTGCAAGGTTTTGGCCGCTACCTCATGTTCCCCTTCATCATCGATGCGGGTCGCCATGATGGGCACAAGTCGCGCCAGGTTGGAGCTCGATTCCGACGCCTTGCGCCGGGCCCGCAACTCGAGAAAGCGCCCCAGCAGCAGGAAGAAGACGAACATGGTGATGGAGTCGTAATAGACCTCACCGGTATTGAACACAGTGGCCCACATGGAGGCGATAAAAGCCCCGATCAGCGCCAGCGACACCGACACATCCATCGACAGGTGACCCTGCTTCAGACTGCGCCAGGCACCCACATAAAAGGGCTGGGCTGAGTAGATCATGATGGGGGTGGAGAGCAACAGGCTTATCCACTTGAAGTAGACCATGAACTCATCTTCAACGCTGATGAAGAGGTCCATGTAGAGGGCCACGGCGCACATCATCACCTGCATCGAGCCCAGGCCTGCCAGTGCCAGCCGGAACATATAGCTGCGCACCTCTTTGGCGTAGAGCGCCTCCTGTTGATGGGTCTGGAACGGGTAGGCGCGATAGCCGATCTGGGCGAACCCCTTGAGGATGTCACTCAGGGAAAGCTGATCCGGATCCCACTTGATGCGGGCCCGGTGGGTGGTGGTGTTGACGTTGATGTAGCGCAGGCCGCCAAGGGTCATCAGGTGGCGTTCAATAAGCCAGGCACAGGCAGCGCAGGTGAGCCCCTCGACCGTCAGCTGGATTTCACGAAGGGTACCGCTGTCGGTGACAAAATCCTGTTGCACTTCTGCCAGATCGTAGTGGGTGAGGGCGGCCAACTCCTCGGGCACCAGATCACCCTTGGTGCCGGGGGCGGTGCGGTGATCGTAGTAACTGGCGAGGCCGCACTCCATGATGGTTTCCGCCACCGCCTGACAACCGGGGCAGCACATGGGGCGAACAATCCCCTTTATCTCGAGGGAGTAGCCACTATTGGCGGGCACCGGCTCGCCACAGTGAAAACAAGGGGTCATGGTTTATGGCCCCCTGAATGCAGGATGCGAGCTGCAGGGGCGCTGGCGAGAACCTGCTCACCACACTGAGAACAGCCGGTCATGGCTTAGCGTCCTTTCGGGTCGAGTTCGACAGGGGCCAGGGTGGGCAGCTGGACGGTCTCTTGCAATCGCCACTCATGATCAAAGGCATCGACCCGAATGTGCCACTTGCCGACCAACGGCTTGTCGAAATGGAGGCGATAGGTGCCGCTCGCATCGGCGGTGATCATGTGTTCGCTGTCCTGACCGGCCAAGGTCGGATGGAACAATGAGAGATAGAGAGCTTGCCCGGCAGGAATATCGCCGCTGATGGGTTTGAGGGTCAGCTCGTTGCCGTCAACTTCCAGCCCAAAGCGGATATTGAGGGCTTCGGAGCGGTCAAACTTGCTCAAGTCCTGATTGATCTCTTTCCCTTGTTTGTAATAGTCCTCGGCCACCAGATTGACCCCATCCTTGCTGGCGATGATGGCGGTGGCGATACTGCCGACAACAGCAGCAGTGGGGAGGGCGATGATAAACCAGGGCCAGAATTGGCGATACCACGGTTTGGATAGAGGTTGGGTCATGATTGCTACTGCCATGAAACGAATGATTAACGTGGAAGATGGTTTTTACGCAACACAAGATAACAAAAAGCCTCGAGGAGTCGAGGCTTTTTGCTGTGTAATCACGTGTTTATCACATGTTACAACGTTACGGGCGAACCTTATTTGGCAGACTGTTGATGAGACAGGCTGTAAACGTAGGAGGCCAGCAGGTGAACCTTGTCCTCACCCAGAATATCTTTCCAGGCTGGCATCACGCCGTGACGACCGTGGGTGATGGTTTGCACCACCACTTCGCGGGAGCCACCGTAGAGCCAGGTGTTGTTGGTCAGATCTGGCGCACCGACGGCAACACCGCCCTTGGCATCGGCCCCGTGGCAGGCTGCGCAGATGGCAAAGCGTGCTTCACCTTTCTTCGCTTCCACCAGGTCGACCTTGCGACCGGAGAGGCTCAGCACATAGGAGGCCACTTCCTGAACGCCATCTTTGCCGAGGATTTCACCCCAGGCCGCCATGATCCCCTGACGACCGCCCATGATGGTGGTCTTGATTTGATCAGGCTGGCCGCCCCATTGCCATTCGCTGTCGGTCAGGTTCGGGAAGCCGCGGCCACCACGGGCATCGGAGCCGTGACACTGGGAGCAGTTCTGCAGGAACAGACGCTGACCCACTTTCAGGGCTTCCGGATCCTTGGCGATCTCGGTAATGGCACGATAGGTTTTGCCATCCGCTTCATAGGTGAGTTCACGGAACTTGGCGCCGTAGATCTCGTCAGCCTTGGCGACCTCGCGGTCATATTCCACCGCGCGACCTTCAGCCTTGGCCGATTCGGTTGCAGCCTTGGACTCGGCCAGCGAGCGCACGTCCTGGTTGGAACTTTGCCAGCCCAGCAGGCCTTTGAAGTTGCCAAGCCCCGGGAAGGCGACCAGATAGACCAGACCGGTGACGATGAAGAAGAGGAACATGTAAGTCCACCACTTCGGCAGCGGGTTGTTGATCTCCTCGATGCCATCGAAGGAGTGACCCATCGATTTGCCTTCTTCAACACCCATCTTGTCCTTGCGGCACCACATCAGCAGCAAGAAGCAGCCGAGGATGGTTCCCAGACTGATGACAGTCACAAAAATGCTAAACAGAGTGCTCATTATTGTTTCGCTCCTGCGTTCTTTTTATCAGCACCGGGTTGCTCATCATCGGCAAAAACCAGATTGGCAGCCTCGTCGAAAGAGGTCTTGCGGCGTTTGCTGTAGGCCCAGACGATGATGCCAATCATGATGGCCATCAACAGCAAGGTATACAGACCGCGAAATGTGCCGTAGTCCATTTTCGCCTCCTTATTTCAGGGCATGACCCAGTGATTGCAGATAGGCCACCAGCGCATCCAGCTCGGTTTTGCCCTTCACGGCTTCGCCCGCACCCTGAATATCGGCGTCGGTATAGGGCACACCGAAGTGATCGCGGAACAGCGCCAGTTTTTTGCCGGTCATCTCGCCAGTCAGCACATTGGTATCAAGCCAGGGGTAGGCGGGCATGTTGGATTCCGGTACCACATCGCGCGGGTTGATCAGGTGAACCTTGTGCCACTCGTCGGAGTAGCGACCACCAACACGGGCCAAGTCCGGACCAGTACGCTTGGAGCCCCACAGGAAGGGGTGCTCCCAGACGCTCTCGCCTGCGACCGAGTAGTGACCGTAACGCTCGGTTTCGGCACGGAACGGACGGATCATCTGGCTGTGGCAGTTGGTGCAGCCTTCGCGAATGAAGATGTCGCGTCCTTCCATCTGTAGAGCGGTGTAGGGCTTGAGGCCCTCCACCGGCTCGGTGGTTTGCTTTTGGAAGAACAGCGGGGTGATTTCAACCAGGCCCCCCAGACTGATGGCGAAGATGATGCCGACCACCAGCATGGGAACGCTTTTTTCAAATATTTCGTGACGGTTATTGTTGCTCATGGGTTGACCTCTTCAATCATGCTGGCTGGGCGATAGGTTCCAGAGAACCTTTGGGCGCAGTGATGGTGCGATAGGCGTTGTAAGCCAGCAGCAACATGCCGGTGACGAAGAAGCAGCCTCCCAGGAAGCGCACGAAATAGAAGGGATAGGATGCCTGCAGCGCTTCAACGAAGCTGTAGGTCAGGGTGCCGTCTTCGTTGACTGCACGCCACATCAGGCCCTGCATCACGCCGGAAATCCACATGGCAACGATGTAGAGCACGGTGCCCACGGTCGCCAGCCAGAAGTGAACGTTGATCAGCTTGATGCTGTACATCCGGCCCTGGCCAAACAGGTTCGGGATCAGGTGATAGACAGCACCGATGGAGACCATGGCAACCCAGCCCAGCGCACCGGAGTGAACGTGACCAACGGTCCAGTCGGTGTAGTGGGAGAGGGCGTTGACGGTTTTGATCGCCATCATCGGCCCTTCGAAGGTCGACATGCCGTAGAAAGACAGGGAGACGATCAGGAAGCGCAGGATGGGGTCATAACGCAGTTTGTGCCACGCACCGGAGAGGGTCATGATGCCGTTGATCATGCCGCCCCAGGAGGGCACGAACAGGATCAGGGACATCACCATGCCCAGCGACTGGGCCCAGTCAGGCAGTGCGGTGTAGTGCAGGTGGTGCGGACCGGCCCAGATATAGAGGGAGATCAGCGCCCAGAAGTGCACGATGGAGAGGCGATAGGAGTAAACCGGACGACCGGCCTGCTTGGGCACAAAGTAGTACATCATCCCGAGGAAGCCAGCGGTCAGCAGGAAGCCTACCGCGTTGTGGCCATACCACCACTGCACCATGGCGTCCATGGCGCCGGAGTACATGGAGTAGGACTTCATGCCGGAGAGCGGCACTTCCATGTTATTGACAATGTGCAGCACCGCGACGGTGATGATGAAGGCGCCGAAGAACCAGTTCGCCACATAGATGTGGGAGGTGGTGCGCTTCATCAGGGTGCCGAAGAAGACGATGGCATAGGCGACCCATACCACTGTGATGGCGATATCAATCGGCCACTCCAGCTCGGCATACTCTTTGGCGGAGGTGTAACCCAGCGGCAGAGAGATGGCGGCAGAGAGGATGATCGCTTGCCAGCCCCAGAAGACGAAGGTTGCCAGCGGGCCACCGAACAGTCTGGTTTGACAGGTGCGCTGCACCACGTAGAACGAGGTGGCCATCAGTGCACTGACGCCGAAGGCGAAGATCACTGCGTTGGTATGGAGGGGCCGCAGACGACTGTAAGTCAGCCACGGAGTATCGAAGTTGAGAGCAGGCCAGATCAACTGGGCTGCGATCAGTACGCCAACCGACATGCCGACAATTCCCCAGACAATCGTCATGACGGTAAACTGGCGAACAACGGTGTAGTTGTACTCAGGATGGTTAGTTGTATGGCTCATCGTTATATTCCGCTTCCGATGCTGCTGTTGTTTGGTTTTGTATCCGGAGAACCGGACTGGCTTCATCAGCCACCGCCGACCAGTTGTTAACATCTGTTAACGAAAGGAAAAGCAAAAGATGGCTAAATGAAAACTTCATGGGAATGATACTGAACTGACAGGTAAAATAACAGTATAAACAGTGATATATTTGGCTCCGTCCGGTCTCGTTATGGCGGCTTTTTACCTTGTTCGAGATCACAAAAAACTATTTTAATTGCATCTTAATCGGGCTGTTTTTGATGAAAGAGAGACTTACCGCACGTAAAGTTTTGCACCTCGCACTGGTGCTGGCGTTGTTGCTGGCGCTGATTGCCTATCGCACCTGGTTTTCGGCCGATAGCAGCGTGCCTGCTGGTCAGACAAAAGATCAGATTTGTGATCTTTCCCACACCCCTTGCAACGCGCTGATAGGTAACAAGCCGCTGACGGTAGCCATCAAGGAATTACCGCTGCGCGCCGAACATGACTTTGCCATCGCTATTACCGGTGGTGATCCAGCCATCAAGCCGGTTAAGGCGACGCTCGAAGGCAAAGATATGTTTATGGGCACCATTCCGGTGAGCTTTGAACAAATAGACGGACAGTGGCAGGCGGTGACCCAGGTGGGGAGCTGTACGTCACCCGTCATGGTCTGGCTGTTAAATATTGAGTGGAGTAATGGTCAACGCCAGCAATTGGCGCTTTCCGTTGCTCGGGAATAACGGCGCAAGGGGTGGGTAGTGGAAAAAATATTTGAAATTTCCCGGCCAGGCGTTACCTTCCCCAAACCATCAGGGAGTGAAGTTCATTTAATCATGATTGAAAAACAACCGTTTTATCGCACCCTCAACCAGCAAGCCAAGGCGCTGCTGGAGGGGGAAACCGATCTGATTGCCAATCTGGCCAACTTGTCTGCGCTGCTGAATCAGGAGCTGACGGAGATCAACTGGGTCGGTTTTTATCTGTTGCAGGGTGAGACCCTGGTATTGGGGCCATTTCAAGGCAAACCGGCCTGCGTGCGGATCCCGGTCGGCCGCGGGGTGTGTGGTACGGCAGTGGCAGAGGGGAGAACCCAGCTCATTGACGATGTCCACCAGTTTGACGGTCACATCGCTTGCGATGGCGCGAGCAACTCGGAAATCGTGATCCCGGTGCGCCGTGGTGACGAGATCATCGGAGTGCTCGATATCGACAGTCCGATTTTTAACCGTTTCGACCAGGAAGACCGGATTGGCCTCGAAGAAACGGTGCAAATTTTGGAAAGCATGCTCTAAGTCATTGCTAGATGGTTCGCAAAAGGCCCCAAGCTCTCTATAATGGGGCCTTTGTTGTGCTCGGGACGTGCCCGTGCGTTTATATGAAAGCCAAGGTTATACATGGAAAACACTGAGAAGCTGAAGAACAGTAAAGAGATCGTTGCCTACCTGGTCGAGAAATTCCCGGCCTGCTTCGTTGCTGAAGGAGAGGCCAAGCCGCTCAAGATTGGCATCTTCCAGGATTTGGCCGAGCGTCTTGCTGACGATGCCAGAGTCTCCAAGACCATGCTGCGTTCCGCACTGCGTCAATACACCTCCAGCTGGCGCTACCTGCACGGCCTCAAAGCTGGCCAGGCTCGCGTTGATCTGGACGGCAACCCGGGCGAACTGCTGACCGAAGAGCACATCGAGCACGCCAAGCAAGCTCTGAAAGAGAGCAAAGAGCGCGTATTCGCCAGCCGTCGTACCAATACCAAAGAGAAGGATGAGAAGGCCAAGAAGCCCCGTCGTCCTGCTGTGCGCAAAACCGAGAAAGCTGATGTAGCTGCCAAGCCGAAAGCTGCCGCCAAGGCACCGGTCGCTGAAGCTCCGCTGGTTAAAGTGGATGCCGCTACGCTGAAAGTGGGCCAGGATGTGCGCGTCGTTATGGGTAAATTCCCGGTTCCGGCAACCATCAAGGAAGTAACCAAGGACGATGTACAGGTCCAACTGCAGACCGGCATGATGGTGCGGGTCAAATCAGAGCACTTGGTTCTCTAAGGAGACAAATGTTGAAGCATGGCGTAATTCGTTTTTCCCTCGTTGCCTGTAGCCTGGCGCTTGCCGGGCTTGCACAGGCCATCGAGCCGGTGCTCAAGGAGAGTGATTTGCCTGTGTTGGCTCAAGAGAGCCAACATGCTACGGCCAGCAAGCGAATTACCAATTTGTTTACCCGCTCGCACTACAAACAGTTCAAGCTGGACGATGCCTTTTCCTCCGTGATTTTCGATAAATATCTGGAGAATTTGGACTACAGCCGCAACCTGTTTTTGGCCTCTGATATCAGCCGTTTTGAAAAGTACCGTAACGGTTTTGACACCGACCTCGAAAGAGGCCGTCTGGCTCCCGCCTACGAGATGTTCAACCTGAGTCAGCAGCGGCGTTATGAGCGGTTCGAATACGCCCTCAAACTGCTTGATACTCCTTTCGATTTTACCCAGACCGACAACTATGTGTTTGATCGGGAAGGGGCGGCTTGGCCCAAAGATGAAGCAGAGCTCAACGAGCTGTGGCGTCAGCGGGTCAAGTTCGATGCCCTGAGCCTCAAGCTCAGTGGCAAGGAGTGGCCCGAGATCAAGGAGCTGCTTGGCAAGCGTTACAATAACGCCATCAAGCGGATGTCCCAGACCGAGAGCGAGGATGTCTTCCAGCTCTTCATGAACTCCTTCGCTCGCGCCATCGAACCGCACACCAGTTACCTCTCACCGCGCAGTGCCGATCGCTTCAACACCGAGATGAACCTCTCGCTGGAGGGGATTGGTGCCGTGTTGCAGGCGGAAGATGATTTTACCGTCATCCGTTCGCTGGTGCCCGGTGGCCCGGCGGCCAAATCCAACCACCTCAAGCCCGATGACAAGATCACCGGGGTAGGGCAGGAAGATGGCAAGATTGTCGATGTGATCGGCTGGCGTCTTGATGACGTGGTCGAGCTCATCAAGGGTCCCAAGGGGAGCAAGGTCAAGCTGGAGATCCAGCGCGGCAAGGGCGCAACCGCCAAGACCGAGCAGATCGAGCTGACCCGTGACAAGGTGCGCCTTGAAGACAGGGCGGCCAAGTCCAAGGTGATTAACGCCGAAGGCAAGAAGATTGGCGTCATCGAGATCCCGAGTTTCTACGTCAATTTGCACGACGACGTGATCAAGGAGCTCTCCAGCCTCAACAAGCAGAAGATCGATGGTCTGATCATCGATCTGCGCGGTAACGGCGGTGGTGCCCTGACCGAAGCGTCTGCCCTGAGCGGTCTCTTCTTTGCCAGCGGTCCCGTGGTGCAAATTCGTGATCACATGGGCCGTATCACGGTCAATGGCGATGACGATGGCAACGTTTACTACGGCGGCCCCATGTCGGTGATGATCGACCGCTACAGTGCCTCGGCCTCCGAGATCTTCGCTGCCGCCATGCAGGATTATGGCCGCGCCCTGATCCTGGGTGAAAACTCGTTCGGCAAGGGGACGGTGCAGCAGCATCGCAGCCTCGCCAAGGTCTATGACTTCTACGAGCAGCCGCTGGGTCACGTGCAGTACACCATCGCCAAGTTCTACCGGATCGACGGTGGCAGCACCCAGAACAAGGGCGTTGCGCCGGATATCAGCTTCCCGACACCGGTTGCCCCGGAAGAGACGGGCGAGAGCCGTGAGTTCAATGCGTTGCCGTGGGACAAGATTGCCTCCGCCAACTACGAGAAACTCGGCAACTTCGCCAGCCTGCTGCCGAAGTTGCAGTCGGCGCACGATGCCCGGATCGCCAAGGATCCCGAGTTTGCCTATGTGATGCAGGACATCGCCGACTACAAGGAGGAGAAAGACAAGAAGTCGGTCTCCCTCAACGAGGCGGAGCGTGTTGCAGAGCAGGCGAAACAGGATGAGAAAGCGCTCAAACGTACCAATGAGCGTCTGGCACGTCTTGGCAAGCCGGCGGTGAAGAGTCTGGATGAACTGCCCGCTGATTTTGAAGCGCCCGATGAGTATCTCATCGAAGCGGCCAATATCACGGCGGATCTGGCCAAGGTCAGCAAACGCAGCTGACAAGGCGACCCATAATGCACAAGGGCGACTCCGGTCGCCCTTTCTTTTTGTCTGGCGTATCTGACGTAATGCAAATTGTTTGACCCCGTCAGTTGGTTGTGACAGCCTCTTTCTCGCCTTTAACAAGCGTGGAAGCAGACAATAATGACCGATCACTCCCAGGCCATGACGGCCAAATATCGCCAGGATTATCAGGCGCCGCTCTACTGGATCGACACCATCGACCTCGATTTCCAACTGCAGGAGCCGCTGACCCAGGTCACCGCCATCACCCGCATTCGCCGCAACGGTGAGCACAATGCGCCGCTGATCCTCGATGGCGAGCAGCTGACCCTCAAGAGCGTTGCCATCGATGGCATTCCCTGTGACCACTACGAGCAAGGCGAGAGCAGCCTGATCCTGTTCAACCTGCCGGCCGAATGTGTGCTGACCATCGTCACCCTGCTGGATCCGGCCGCCAACACCGCGCTGGAAGGGCTTTACAAGTCTGGCGATGCCTACTGCACCCAGTGTGAAGCGGAAGGGTTCCGTCGCATTACCTATTATCTGGACCGCCCCGACATTCTGGCCCGTTACAGCACCCGCATTACCGCCGACAAAGCCCAGTTCCCCTTCCTGCTCTCCAACGGCAACAAGGTCGATAGCGGTGATCTCGATGGCGGCCGTCACTTCGTACAGTGGCAGGATCCTTTCCCCAAACCGAGCTACCTGTTTGCGCTGGTGGCCGGAGATTTCGATGTGGAGCGCAGCCACTACACCACCAAAAGCGGCCGCAAGGTGGCCCTCGAGATCTTCGTCGACAAGGGCAACCTGGACAGAGCCGGTTTTGCCATGGAGAGCCTCATCAACTCCATGCGTTGGGACGAACAGCGTTTCGGCCTCGAGTATGACCTCGACATCTACATGATCGTCGCGGTGGACTTCTTCAACATGGGCGCCATGGAGAACAAGGGGCTCAACATCTTTAACTCCAAATTCGTGCTGGCCAATCCGGCTACTGCCACCGACAGCGATTACCACGGTATCGAACGGGTGATCGGTCACGAATATTTCCACAACTGGACCGGCAACCGCGTCACCTGCCGTGACTGGTTCCAGCTCAGCCTGAAAGAGGGGCTGACGGTATTCCGGGATCAGGAGTTCTCCTCCGATCTGGGCTCCCGCGGCGTCAACCGCATCAACAACGTGCGTACCGTGCGCGGCCCGCAGTTTGCCGAAGATGCCGGCCCCATGGCGCACCCGATCCGCCCGGATGTGGTGATCGAGATGAACAACTTCTACACCCTGACCGTCTACGAGAAGGGGTCGGAAGTGATCCGCATGATGCACACCCTGCTGGGTGAAGCTGCCTTCCAGGCCGGTATGCGTCTCTACTTCGAGCGCCACGACGGCTCGGCCGCCACCTGCGATGATTTCGTGCAGGCGATGGAGGATGCTTCCGGTGTCGATCTCGGCCGTTTCCGCCGCTGGTACAGCCAGTCCGGTACCCCCGAGCTGACTGTGACCGACGAGTACGATGCCGCCAGCGGTATCTATCGCCTCCATGTGAGCCAGCACACCCCGCCGACTCAGGATCAGCCGCAGAAGCTGCCGCTGCATATCCCCCTCGACATCGAGCTCTATGACGAGCAAGGTGCCGTCATTGCGCTGCAATATCAGGGTAAGGCCATCGGCAACGTGCTCGACGTGCTGGAAGCGGAGCAGACCTTCGAGTTCGATCAGGTGCCGGTCAAGCCGGTTCCCTCCCTGCTGCGGGACTTCTCCGCGCCGGTCAAGCTGCACTATGACTACAGCGATGAAGCGCTCGCCTTCCTGATGCGCTTTGCCCGCAACGAGTTTGCCCGCTGGGATGCCGCCCAGATGCTGATCAACAAGGCGGTCATCGAAGGAGTAGCGCGGGTGCAACATGGGCAGGGGGTTGAGCTCTCCCAAACCCTGCTGGCCGCCTTCGTCGCCATTTTGGACGACAGCGAGCTGGATTTGGCCCTCAAGGCGGAGATCCTGGCGCTGCCCGGTGAAGCGACCCTGGCCGAGCTGTTCGAGGTGGCCGATATCGATGCCATCCATCAGGTGCGCGACGCGATCCACACCCGTCTTGCCGAGGCCTTTGGCGCGCGCTTGGCGGCTACCTATCAGAGCCTGCGTCTGAGCGGCTATCAGGTGGTGCACGCCGACATGGCCAAGCGGGCTCTCAAAGGGGTGGTGCTCGGCTATCTGGCTGCGCTGGATGCGGAGCATGCCGATGCGCTGGTGCGCGAGCAGTACGCAACCGCCGACAACATGACCGACACCCTGGCGGCACTGCAGGTGGCCAACGGCTATCTGCTGCCATGTCGCGCAGCGCTGCTGGCCGATTTCGAGGGCAAGTGGGCCAAGGATGGACTGGTGCTGGATAACTGGCTGCGGCTGATTGGCAGCAAACCGGCTGCCGATGTGCTCGGCGAAGTGAAGCAGGCGATGAATCACCCCACCTTCAGCATTCGCAACCCGAACCGGCTGCGGGCGCTGATCGGCAGCTTCGCCATGAGCAATCAGGTGCAGTTCCATGCGGTGGATGGCAGCGGTTACCGCTTCCTGACCGATCTGCTGATCGAGCTCAACGAGGTCAATCCGCAGGTGGCCTCCCGCCTCATCACCCCGCTTATCCAGTTCAAGCGACTGGATGACGCGCGCAAGGCCCTGATCCGCGCCGAGCTGACCCGTCTGGCCAACCTTGAGGGGTTGGCACGGGATCTGTTCGAGAAGGTAAGCAAGGCGCTGCAGCAGTAAGTAGCGACGGGGCAGGGGCGTTGAACGCGCCTGCCCCCGATTATGTGATTTGCCGTGTGATCAGGAGCAAGCGTGAAGCAGTTTACTTTTCGGCTCTCATTGAATAGCGATGAGGTGATGCTGATGTATCAGGGCCATGCCAGACGGCTGGTGGTGCGCAGCGAACAGGGGCTGACCCTGGAGCTTGGCATAGAAAAAATACGGCCCTTTGTCGCCATCAATGGTGTGCATGGCTACTTTCGGCTGAAAACTCAGGATGATTACCGCTTTATCAGTCTCGAACGCATAAATTAACAAAAAGTGAACAGATTACCGACTGTTTATCTGCTTTGAGTCACTATCTATCCGGTAAACTGGCACAAAGGTAGTGGGAATTTCTGTATTTTTGGTTATTTGCAAAATTTCTCACAGTTTAAGCCGTGATCTGCACCTTGTTTTTAACATCTCGTTAGCACCTTTCCTCGCCTTCCCTTATCCAAGCCATTACACTTCGCAACAACTCTGCACCAGCGGGTAACCAGGGTGGTTGCCTCTGCGTCGGTGGTTAATGTCGTCCGATAAGGAATATAAAAATGGCATTGAAAGACGCCCCTACCTCAGTTCTGCTCGAAAACGTTCTCAGCCTGATCCATCAGAAGTTGCCCAAAAACAGTGCCTCTCTGGTCGAGCGCTTCGTTGCCAAGTTCTACGGCAACATGGCGAGCTCCGATCTGCACGATCGCAATGACAGCGATCTCTACGGCGCGGCCCTGAGCCTGTGGAATGCCCTCAATCAGCGCAACGGCACCGACCCCTACATCCGGGTCTACAATCCCGAGCTGACCCGTCACGGCTGGCAGTCCCCCCATACCATCGTCGAGGTGATCCTGCAGGACTCGCCCTTCCTGGTGGACTCCATCCGGATGGCGCTCAAGCGGCTCAATATCACCGCCCACATGATGCTGCACCAACCGCTGCATCTCATTCGTGGCGCGGATGGCAAGATTGACGCCATTCTGGCGCTCGACAACACCGACGGGCAGACCTCGGTTGAAACGGCATTCCTTATCGAGATCGATCACCTCACCAGCGAGGAGCAGATGGCCGCGCTGGCTGCCGAGCTCAACTCGGTGGCCGGTGAAGTGGCGCTGGCGGTCGGCGACTGGCAGCCGATGCTGACCAAGCTCAATGAGATCATCGACGAGCTGCCCAAGCGCAAGAGCCCGGCCAGCAAGGAGGAGGTGGCCTCCTGTGTGGCTTTCCTCAAATGGGTGGCTGCCCACAACTTCACCCTGATGGGCTATCGCCGTTACGACGTCAAGGCGGTGGAAGGCGATCACGAGATCCTGCCGCAGGCCAGCTCCAGCCTCGGTCTGATGAAGAACTCCATCAAGGAGGTGGGTCAGCGCCTTGGCAACATGCCAGCCAGTGCCCGTCACGCCGCCTTGAGCTCCGACTTGCTGATCCTCACCAAATCCAACAGCAAGTCCCGGGTTCACCGCCCGGCCTATGTGGATTACATCGGCATCAAGCGCTTTGACGAGCATGGCAAGGTGGTGGGGGAAGATCGCTTCATCGGCCTCTACGCCTCTTCCATCTACAACACCAGCGCGACCCAGATCCCGCTCATCAGTCATCGCCTCGAGCGCATCATGGCCGCCTCCGGTCACGAGAAGGGTTCCCACGCCTACAAGGCGCTGCTCAACGTATTGGAAACCTATCCCCGCGACGAGCTGATCCAGGCCCGCGAAGAGGAGCTGCTGGCCACCGGTCTCGGCGTGCTGGAGATGCAGGAGCGGGACATGCTGCGACTGTTCGTGCGCCGTGATGTCTACGGTCGCTTCTTCTCCTGCATGGTCTATGTCACCAAGGAGCGCTACAACACCGCGCTGCGGATCAAGACCCAGCAAATTTTGCAGAACTATTTTGGCAGCAACGAAGAGGTGGAGTTCAACGTCTACTTCACCGAGGGCGTGCTGGCGCGGACCCACTACATAGTGCGGGTCAACAACAACAACGTGGATGTGGATGTGAACGAAGTACAGAACAACCTGATTGAAGCGGCCCGCAGCTGGGATGACCGACTCGACTCCGTGCTGCTCTCTCACTACGGTGAAGCCCGCGGCAACGAACTGCGTCGCCGTTTCAGCACTGCCTTCCCGCGCGCTTACAAGGAAGATGTGCTGCCGGGCTCTGCCGTGGCCGACATCATGGCGCTCGATAACCTGAGTGAAGCAGAGCCGCTCGGCATGCTGTTCTACCGCGCACAGGAGGAGGAAAACGATCGTCGGGTCCGCCTCAAGCTGTTCCATCGCACCGAACCCATTCACCTCTCAGACGTGCTGCCGATGCTGGAGAACATGGGACTGCGGGTGATTGGCGAGACCCCGTATCAGGTGCGCACCCCGAGCGGCGATCTGTTCTGGATCCTCGACTTCTCCATGCTGCTGCACGGCGAGCAGCCCTTTGATCTGGCCCAGAGCCAGCAGCGCTTCCAGCAGGCGTTTGCCGCGATCTGGAACAAGCAGCTGGAAGATGACGGCTTCAACCGACTGGTACTGGGGGCGGGCCTCACTGGCCGTCAGGTGTCGGTGCTGCGCGCCTATGCCAAATACATGCGCCAGACCGGTGTCTCCTTCAGTCAGTCCTATATCGAAGAGACCCTCACCCGTTACCCCGATATTGCCCAGCTGCTGTTTACCCTGTTCGAACAGCGCCTGGATCCGGCTGGCAAACAGGACGCCAAGGCAGAAGCCAAGCTGCACGAGGCGCTTGCCGCCAAGCTGGATCAGGTGGCCAACCTTGATGACGATCGCATCATTCGCCGCTATGTAGAGATGATCGACGCTACCCTGCGCACCAACTACTACCAGCTGGACAAAGCGGGCAACATCAAGCCCTACATATCCTTCAAACTGGCGCCCTCCAGCATCACCGACATGCCGCTGCCACTGCCCAAGTTCGAGATCTTCGTCTACTCGCCGAGGGTGGAAGGGGTGCATCTGCGCTGGGGCAAGGTGGCCCGTGGCGGCCTGCGCTGGTCCGATCGCAAAGAGGACTTCCGCACCGAGGTGCTGGGTCTGGTGAAAGCCCAGCAGGTGAAGAACACCGTCATTGTACCGGTGGGGGCCAAGGGCGGTTTCTACTGCAAGCAGATGCCGGCAGGGGCAACCCGCGCCGTCATCCAGGAGGAGGGCAAGGCCTGCTACCGCCTGTTTATTCGCGGCCTGCTCGATGTGACCGACAACATCATCGGCGGCGAGGTGATCCCGCCGACATCCGTGGTGCGTCACGACGAGGATGACTACTACCTGGTGGTTGCCGCCGACAAAGGGACTGCCACCTTCTCGGATATTGCCAACGAGATCAGCCTCGAATATGGTCACTGGCTCGGCGATGCGTTCGCCTCCGGCGGCTCGGTCGGTTATGACCACAAGAAGATGGGCATCACCGCCCGTGGGGCCTGGGAGTCGGTCAAGCGTCACTTCCGTGAAATTGGCGTCAACTGCCAGATCACTGATTTTACCTGTGTCGGGATTGGCGACATGGCGGGGGACGTGTTCGGCAACGGTATGCTGCTCTCGGAGCACACCCGGCTGGTGGGCGCCTTCAACCACATGCACATCTTCGTTGACCCCACTCCGGATGCGGCCAAGAGCTTTGTCGAGCGCCAGCGCCTGTTCGATCTGCCGGGCTCCAGCTGGGATGACTACAACCGCGAGCTGATATCACAAGGGGGCGGCATCTTCCTGCGCTCCGCCAAGTCCATCAAGCTGAGCCCCGAGATGCAGACCCTGCTCGGCACCGACAAGGCCAGCATGGCCCCGAACGAGCTGATCAAGGCGCTGCTCTGCCTCAATGTCGATCTGCTGTGGAACGGCGGTATCGGCACCTACGTGAAGAGCGCTCGCGAGAGCGATGGGGAAGTGGGCGATCGCAGCAATGACGCATTGCGGGTCAATGGTCGCGATCTGCGGGCCCGCATCGTGGGCGAGGGGGGTAACCTCGGCTTTACCCAGCTCGGTCGGGTGGAGTACGCCAGTCAGGGCGGTCGCATCAATACCGATTTTACCGACAACGTGGGTGGGGTAGATTGCTCCGATAACGAGGTGAACATCAAAATCCTGCTGAACCAATTGGTGGCAGCTGGCGATCTGACTCTCAAGCAGCGCAACCAGATGCTCTACGAGATGACCGACGATGTGGCGCAGATCGTGATCACCAACGCCTATCGTCAGTCCCAGTCCATCTCGGTCACCAGTTTCCGCGGTGCTGAACAACTCAAAGAGCAGCAGCGCTTTATTCAGGGGCTGGAGCGGGAAGGCAAGCTGGACCGTGCGCTGGAGTTCCTGCCCTCTGACGAGGAGCTCTCCGAGCGGATGGCAGCAGGGCAGGGGCTGACCCGACCCGAGCTGGCGGTGCTGGTGGCCTACGGCAAGATGGTACTGAAAGAGCAGCTCAACGGCCCGGACGTGACTGACGAGCCCTTCCTCGCCAACATGCTGGTCACCAGCTTCCCGGCCAAGGTGCAGCAGCAGTTTGGTGCTCAGCTGGCCGATCACCCGCTGCGCTCCGAGATCATTGCTACCCGGGTGGCCAACATGCTGGTCAACGACATGGGGCTCAACTTCGCCAGCCGGATGAAGGACGAGACCGGTGCCTCGGTGGCGGAAGTGGCCTGCTGCTTTGCCATGGCCCGCGAAGTGTTTGGCATGAACCAGCTGTGGCGCGATATCGAAGGGTGCGACAACCTGGTGGATGCCCAGACTCAGCTCGAGCTGATGTTCTACAGCCGCCGCATTGTGCGACGTGCCACCCGCTGGTTCCTGCGTGCCCGCAATCGCAGTTGGAGCATCAGCGAAAACATCGCCTTCTTCCGTCCGGCGTTTGAAACCCTGGGCACGCACCTTTACGAGGTAATGGATGAGAGTGAGGTGGCAGAGCATCGTCAGGCTGTTGCCAAGTGGATGGAGAAACAGGTGCCCGAGGCCATTGCCCGTCAGGTTGCCCATATGAGCAGCCTCTTCTCCAGTCTGGATCTGGCGCAGATCGCCGCGGAGCACAAGACCGACATCCTGCGTGCCGCCAATGTCTACTATCGCCTCGGGGCCAAACTGGATCTGCACTGGTTCCTCGACCAGATCAACCATCAGCCGGTCGGCAACCACTGGCAAGCGATGGCGCGGGCCTCTTTCCGCGAAGATCTGGACTGGCAGCAACGCAGTCTCACTTCTGTGGTACTGGAAGGGTGCAAAGGAGAGGGAGAATGCGCTACCATACTGGCCGACTGGATTTCGGAGCATGAGCAACTCTTGTCCCGTTGGACCCACATGTTGGCCGACTTCAAGACCACCAGCACTCACGAGTTCGCCAAGTTCTCGGTGGCCTTGCGAGAGTTGAACCTGCTCCAGTTGAACTGTCGGGCACTTTAATTGCCAGATTAAGGCATGACACCGACATTACACCCAAAGCCCCGGCCAGTTGCCGGGGCTTTCTTTAAGGAGCAAAGATGTTGTACCCCATCGCCAGGCATTTCCTGTTCAAGCTCAACCCGGAACAGGCGCACGATCTCTCCATGAAATATTTGCCCCGCCTTCTCGGTACGCCACTCGATTGTTTCTTCCGCCAGAATTTGCCGAAACGCCCCGTCACTGTTATGGGGCTTTCTTTTGCCAATCCGCTGGGATTGGCGGCCGGTCTGGATAAAGATGGTGAGTGCATTGACGCGCTGGGCGCCATGGGATTTGGCTTTATCGAGGTCGGTACCGTCACCCCCAGACCCCAAAGCGGCAATGACAAGCCTCGTCTGTTCCGGGTTATTCCGGCAGAGGGGATCATCAACCGGATGGGATTCAACAACAAGGGGGTGGATCATCTGGTGGCCAAGGTGAAAGAGGCCAAATATCAGGGGGTCATCGGCATTAATATCGGCAAGAACAAAGATACCCCCATAGAGCAGGGCAAGGATGATTACCTGATCTGCATGGACAAGGTTTATGATCACGCCGGTTATATTGCCGTCAATATCTCTTCCCCCAACACCCCGGGTTTGCGTTCGCTGCAATATGGCGAGGCGCTGGATGAGTTGCTGGCAGCCCTCAAGGTGCGTCAGCAGGAGCTGGCCGCCCAATATAAAAAATATGTGCCGCTGGCAGTTAAAATTGCCCCGGATTTAAGCCTTGAAGAAATAGATCAGGTGGCTGCTTCGCTGATGCGTAATGGCATTGATGGGGTTATCGCCACCAATACCACCCTCGAGCGCGAGATGATCTACGACATGCCCCATGCCGGTGAGGCGGGGGGGCTGAGTGGTCGTCCGCTGCAACACAAGAGCACCGAGGTGATTCGTCATCTGGCCAAAGCGCTAAATGGTGCCCTGCCAATTATCGGTGTAGGTGGTATTGATAGTGCCATGGCCGCCCGTGAAAAATTGGCCGCTGGTGCCAGTCTGGTACAAATTTATAGCGGTTTTATTTATAAAGGACCGGGTCTGGTCAAAGAGATCGTGACCAATATATAAGAAATAGGGTGGAGCCCTTTATTTGACGTTGCTGATTTTATCGACATGGAATAAAGTCAACAGACGAAATTCAAGTAAGGGCTCCAACATGTTTATCCAACCGACCGATAGCTGGCAATGGCACTATGATGCCCAGAGTGACCGTCTGATGTTGGACCTGTCTGATAACATGTTATTTGCGACCGAGTATAAAGGGCGACAATTGGTGCCCAGCTCGTTTGCGACACAGCCTTTTTGTGTCGATGATGCAGCCCTCTATTATCAGTTGATGGATAAAGCAGCCGAACTTGAGTGGAGTATTCCCCATCAGGTACAACTGGTGCTCAACGCCATCGCGGTCAGTCGCTTTTATAAACCCCTGATGCCGCAAAGCTGGTTTTTTGGTGAACAACATCCGCTGGTGATCCCGCAAAACGGTGATCTGGTCTGGATGAATACACCCCATGGCAACGGCGAATTTATGGTCATTGAGGCAGGGGAGCAGGCCAGCGTCTGTTTGAATCTCACTGCCGATCTGGTATTGACCACCAGCAAAACCCTGCCGCGTTTCGGGGTGATCAAGGTGATGAATAACCGGATGAAACCGCGTATTACCGTGACCGAGCAATATCGTCAGGTTAGTTGATATTATTTCATCAATCGCTTTATCTCTGTGATTACACCACTGTCTGTTTTTACTGTTGTCACCTCAATAGCGCCTCGTTTCTGATACTTCATTGATCCACGAACATCTTGCCTATTCTCATTGATGTTCATGGTTGTGATTCAGCCTCTCCTGAGGCTTATTACATCCACTTGCATCTTGTGTTCTGACCCACTGCCGTATCTTGGCCTGTCTTTGCATTCCCGCGCTGCCAGCATGGTGTCTCACTCTTGTTTAGTTCTGCGTGTTTAGTGTCTGCACCTCAGTATCAACACCTCACTCACTGCCACAATTTTCTACATACGGCATTTTATGCTTGAAACGAGAGCTATTCTCACTTACATTTTGTTATAACATAACAAAATGGAGTTGCCATGAAGCCTCATATTCACCCGGATTATCGTTTGGTGCTGTTCCATGATGCGGCGGCAGATGCCTTTTTCCTGGTCGGTTCAACCATCAAGAGCGATCGCCGCTACACGTGGCAAGACGGGAAGGAGTATCCCTATGTGTCGCTCGATGTTTCCAGTCAGTCGCACTCGTTCTATACCGGTAAGCAGAAGCAGGTATCGAGCGAGGGGAGTGTGGCCCGTTTCAACAAGCGCTTTGGCGCATTTTCAAGCAAGAAGGAGTCCTGAATGCAGGTCCTCTGTTCACTCAAATCCGCACGGGCACGTCATCCCGATTGTCAGTTGGTGCACCGTCGGGGCAAATTGTTCGTGATTTGCAAAAGCAATCCCCGTTTCAAGGCTCGCATGAAGTGATTCGTTAAATGATGTCTGGCCCCATGATCTCGCCATCAGGTGATCATGGGGTCTTTTACCTTTATCGCCCCCTATCAATCTGTTTCCATCCTGCTGTTTGCGCCGACTTTTGCATGCTCCAGCCCGCCTGATGAGGTATAATGCGGCACTATTTTTATGGGTTCCCCGTGAGCGTGATGAAAGAATTTTTTGCAACCTGCCCCAAGGGGCTGGAAAACCTGTTGGCCGATGAGCTGACCACCCTGGGCGCAGAGCAGGTCCGTGAGACCGTGGCAGGCGTCCACTTCAAAGGCGAACTGGCGATTGGCTACAAGGCCTGCCTGTGGAGCCGTTTTGCCTCCCGTATCGTGCTGGTGCTGTCCGAATTCCAGATGAACGACGATCTGGATCTCTATCTGGGCGCCCACACCATTCCCTGGGAAGAGCACTTCTCCGGTACCTCTACCATCGCGGTGGACTTTACTGGTACCAACCCCGCCATTCGCAATACCCAATATGGCGCGCTGAAGATCAAGGATGCTATCGTTGACCGCTTCACCAAGCGCGGTCACGTGCGTCCTGACGTGGACAAGAAGTCGCCGGATATCCGCATCATGGCGCACCTGGGCAAAGGCAAGGCCAATATCACGCTGGACTTGTCTGGCCCGGCGCTGCACCAGCGTTTCTATCGTCAGGGTACTGGTGAAGCACCGCTTAAAGAGAACCTGGCCTGCGCCATGATTGCTCGGAGCGGCTGGGCCGGTGAGCCCATGATGGACCCCATGTGCGGTTCCGGTACCTTGCTGATTGAAGCGGCCTTTATCGCTGCCGACATGGCGCCGGCGCTGCGCCGCGAGCGCTTCGGTTTCGATCGCTGGCTGCAGCACGATAGCGAGTTGTGGCAGAGCCTGATGATGGAAGCGCAAGTGCGCGCCAAACGCGGCATGCAGCGTTGTGAAGTGAAGCTGTTTGGTTGCGATGCCGATCAGCGCGTGCTGCTCAAAGCGCGCGACAACGCCAAAGCGGCCGGTGTGGCCCATCTCATCACCTTCAAGCAAGCCGATGTCACCAAGCTGGAAAACCCGCTGCCGATGCCTGCCCCTGTTGAAGGGGAAGAAGGTCAAGGGGGGGCTCGTCAGGTCGGTATGCTGATCTCCAACCCGCCCTATGGCGAGCGTCTCGGCGAGTTCCCGGCGCTGCTGGAAGTGCATCAGGCTCTCGGCGATGCCCTGCGTCGCAGCTTCCAGGGGTGGAAAGTCTCCATTCTTTCCGCATCCCCCGAACTGCTTAGCTGTCTGCGCCTGCGTGCCGACAAGCAATATCGCCTGTTCAACGGCGCCCTCGAGTGTCAGCTGCGTAACTACCAGATCGCACTGGACTCCGTGGCCTCCCAAAAAGAGGTCGCGCAGGACTTTGCCAACCGTCTGCGCAAAAATCTGAAAACCCTCGAGAAGTGGGCCAGCAAAGAGGGGATTGACTGCTATCGCCTCTATGATGCCGACTTGCCGGAATACAACGCCGCCATCGATCGCTATCAGGACTATCTGGTGGTGCAGGAGTATGCCGCGCCCAAGGACATTCCCGCCCAGAAGACCCGTCAGCGTCTGCTCGACATGGTTCAGGCCGCCATCAAGGTGACCGGCATGGACGGCGAGAAGGTGATCCTGAAGGTGCGTGAGCGTCAGGAAGGCAAACAGCAGTATCAGAAGCTCTCCGAAGAGCAGCACCGGATGGAAGTGCAGGAGTACGGTGCCCGTCTGTGGGTCAACCTCTACGACTATCTGGATACCGGCCTGTTCCTCGATCACCGTCAGACTCGCCGCATGCTGGGTCAGATGGCCAAGGGCAAGCGCTTCCTGAACCTGTTTGCCTATACCGGCAGTGCCACCGTGCACGCAGGTCTTGGCGGTGCCAGCGAGACCACCACGGTCGACATGTCCCACACCTACCTGAACTGGGCGCAGGACAACATGCGTCTCAACTCGCTGGTGGGTCGTCAGCACAAGTTTGTCCAGGCCGATTGCCTGAAGTGGTTGTCGGAAGCGGATGAGCAGTACGACCTCATCTTCATCGATCCTCCCACCTTCTCCAACTCCAAGCGGATGGACGAGAGCTTCGACGTACAGCGCGATCACCTGCTGCTGATGCAGCACCTGAAGCGTCTGCTGGCGGCGGACGGCACCCTGGTCTTCTCCAACAACAAGCGTCACTTCAAGATGGATCTGGCCGGTCTCGAGGCTATCGGTCTCAAGGCCCAGAACATCACCCAGAAGACGCGGCCGAAAGATTTCGAGCGCAACCAGCACATCCACAACTGCTGGATCATCACCCATGCGCCGGAGCAGGCTGAGGCGTGATGCTGACCCTGTTTCACACCGACGGTTGCCACCTCTGTGAGCAGGCCTGGGCGCTGGTGGAGGAGGCCGGCCTTGCCGCCGCCACCCGCCAGTGCGACATCATGGATGATGAGCAGTGGTTGGCCGCCTATCGGGTGCGTATTCCGGTACTGCGTGACGAGGCGGGCCGCGAGCTCGGCTGGCCCTTCACGCTGGCCGAGCTCAAGGGTTGGGCCGCCCGTCAGGGGTGAGCGTGATTTGACGATAAAACGGGGGCAGACCCAGTCTGCTGCCCGTTTTTTTCATATGAAATAAGGAACAAACATGGCTCTTTTAACATTGCACGGCGCCTGTCTGTCGTTCAGTGATTTCCCGCTACTCGACAATGCCGAACTGACCATCGAGCGCGGTGAGCGTCTCTGTCTGGTTGGCCGCAACGGGGCAGGCAAGTCTACCCTGATGAAGGTCATCGCCAGTGAACTGCCGCTGGACGACGGACGTCTGGTGCTGCAACAAGATTTGAAAGTGACCCGCCTTGAGCAGGATCCACCGGCCTCCAGCGAGCTGACGGTGTTTGACTATGCTGCCGAAGGGCTGGCAGGCGTGGGTGAGTTGCTCAAGCAGTACCACCATATCTCCATGGAGCTGGCGCACGATCCGTCAGATGCCAATATTCGCAAGATGAGCGAGTTGCAAGAGCAGCTCGATTATCAGAATGGCTGGCAGTTCGAAACCCGTATCAGTCAGGTGTTGACCCTGCTGGGGCTGGATCCTGACGTGACCCTCGACAGCCTCTCCGGCGGTTGGCTGCGCAAAGTGGCGCTGGCCCGGGCACTGGCCTGCGATCCCGACTTGTTGCTGCTCGATGAGCCGACCAACCACCTGGATATCGAAGCCATCAACTGGCTGGAAGATTTCCTCAAGGATTTTCGCGGCGCCATCGTCTTTATCTCTCACGATCGGGAGTTCATCCACAAGCTGGCGACCCGGATCATCGATCTCGATCGCGGCGCCATCACCTCATGGCCCGGCAACTATGACGAATACCTGCAAGGGAAAGAGGAGTGGCTGCGGGTCGAAGAGCTGAAAAATGCCGAGTTCGACCGCAAGCTGGCACAGGAAGAGGTGTGGGTGCGTCAGGGCATCAAGGCTCGCCGTACCCGTAACGAAGGTCGGGTGCGCGCCCTGGAGGCGATGCGGATGGAGCGTTCCCAGCGCCGCGAGCTGCAGGGCAAGGCCAAGTTGCAACTGGATGAAGTCAATCGCTCCGGCAAGCTGGTGTTCGAGACCGAAGGGCTGGGGCTGGACTTTGGCGATCGCACCCTGTTCAAGGGGCTGGATCTGCAAGTGCTGCGCGGCGACAAGATTGCGTTGGTCGGCCCCAATGGCTGCGGCAAATCGACCCTGATCAAGCTGTTGCTGGGTCAGCTTGAGCCGACCCGTGGCACCGTCAAGGGGGGCACCAATCTGGAGGTGGCCTACTTCGACCAGTACCGCGAGCAGCTCGATCCCGAGCAGACCGTGGTGGACAACGTCGGGGAGGGCAAGCAGGAGGTGATGGTGCGTGGTCGCTCCCGCCATATCCTCGGTTACCTGCAGGACTTCCTGTTCGAGCCCAAGCGGGCCCGTACGCCGGTCAAGGCGCTCTCCGGCGGTGAGAAGAACCGTCTGCTGCTGGCCAAGCTGTTCCTCAAGCCCAGCAACTTGCTGATCCTCGATGAACCGACCAACGATCTGGATGTGGAAACCCTGGAGCTGCTGGAAGAGCTGCTCGCCGACTACCCCGGTACCCTGCTGTTGGTCAGTCACGATCGTCGCTTTATCGACAACACCGTGACCGGTTGCTGGCTGTTTGAAGGGGATGGCCGCATCAGCGATTATGTGGGCGGTTATGCCGATATGATGGCGACTCGCGAACAGCAGAGCGTTCAGCAACAGGCCAAGAGTGCAGCGGTCAAGGCGCCCGAGCCGGTCGTTGCCGCCGCGCCCGAAACGCCGAAGAAGAGCAAGAAGCTCTCCTACAAGCTGCAGCTTGAGCTGGAAGGGTTGCCTGCCCGCTTGGAGCAGCTGGAAGCCGAACTGGATGCGCTGCAAAGCGAGATCAACCAGCCCGGGTTCTTCTCCCTGTCAGCCGAGCAAACCCAGCCGAAACTGGATGCGCTCAATGCCGCCGAAGCCGCGCTGGAGCAGGCATTTGCTCGCTGGGAAGAGCTGGAAGGACTCAAAAATCAGGAGTAAGTTCCCTGTAATTAAAACTTAATCCAGTTCAGTGCCTTGTGTCACATAGCCCGGTTAGGGTGAAAGTTTTTGTTTGACCGGGTGCACTCGCAGGAGTAAAGATGAAAGCGACCGATGCAGAATTGGTCGCTTTTTTTGTTCCACGAAGAGGGTCGTAGATGATGAAGAGACAGAAGCGGGACCGTCTGGAAAGAGCTCGTGCTCGTGGTTATCAGGCTGGCGTGGTCGGCAAACAGAAAGAAGCGTGTCCGTATCAATGCCTGGATGCCCGTGGGCATTGGCTTGGTGGTTGGCGTGACGCCATGGAAGGGCGGGGCTCAGGCCTCTTCATGAAGTAGCAGGTACTTCATCACTCATTACAAAAGGAAAGGGGCCGTTGTGGCCCCTTTGCGTTAATGCTGTTTTACCACTCATCAGAGAGATCAGAATGCGGTGGTATCTTTGAACAGGCCCACTTTCAGATCGGTGGCGCTGTAGATCGGACGGCCGTCGACTTCGACCACGCCATCAGCAATCCCCATCACCAGTTTGCGGTTGATGACGCGCTTGAAGGTGATCTTGTAGGTCACTTTCTTGGCAGTCGGCAGGATCTGACCGGTGAATTTCACTTCACCCACGCCCAGCGCACGACCCTTGCCGGGGCCGCCTTTCCAGCCCAGGAAGAACCCAACCAGCTGCCACATGGCGTCCAGACCGAGACAGCCAGGCATCACCGGGTCACCCGGGAAGTGGCAATCGAAGAACCAGAGATCCGGAGTAATGTCGAGCTCAGCCAGGATCTCGCCCTTGCCGTGCTCGCCGCCGTTGTCATTGATCTTGACGATGCGGTCCATCATCAACATGTTGGGGGCAGGCAGCTGACTGTTACCCTCACCAAACAGTTCGCCACGGCTGCAAGCCAGCAGCTCTTCACGGGTAAAAGAGTTCTTGCCCTGTTCGCACAGAGAAAGGCGGGCTTCCATGGTGGTATTGTCTACGGTCACGCGGTATTTCCTTCAAATGGGTCAAAGCTGGGCCAATTTAGCTTACAGCTGTTCGCTAAACAACTCCGATCACTTCATCAGCGGCCAAACAGGCGCCCCAGCAGGGCTCGCAGCAGTCCGACTTTGGCAGTGGAGCCGTTCAACTCGTCCAACCGATCCTGAATACGGCCAAATAGGGTGTCGGGCATATCAGGCTCACCGGCCACGCAGCCGGTCAGCAACTCTATGGCCTCTTCCACATGATCCACCGGGTGGATGTGGAACTGGCCTGCGGCAACAGCCTCAATCACTTCGTCAGAAAGATTGAGTTGCTGGATATTGGTCCCCGGCAGAATGATCCCTTGCTTGCCGGTGATGTCGTGGATTTTACACACCCGGAAGAAGCCTTCAATCTTCTCGTTGACGCCACCCACCGCCTGCACATTACCAAACTGATCGACCGCACCGGTCACCGCAAAGTGCTGATAGATGGGCTGGCGGGCGAGGGCAGAGAGCAGGGCACACAAGCCGGTCAGGGAGGCGCTGTCACCATCAATCTCGTGGTAAGACTGCTCGAACACCAGATTGGCCGACAGGGGGGAGGGGTTCTCTGCGCCAAATTTGTTGGAGAGATAGCCGTGGATAATCATCATCGCCTTGGCGTGGATATGACCGGCCAGCTCCGCTTTGCGCTCGATATCTGCCACATCGCCATCGCCGAGGTGGACGGTTGCGGTGAGGCGCACCGGTTCACCGAAGTCATAAGGGTGACCGGAGACCTGAATGACCGACAGGCCGTTGATCTGGCCGATCTCTTCGCCATCGGTTTGCAGCAGGATCTGGCCGTCGATGACGCCCTGATCGGACTGCTCAACCAGATAGTTGAGGCGGTAATCCTGCTCCTCCAGCGCGCCGCGAATATGTTCGTCGGTCACCACCTCGGATCCCAGCTCCCGGGCCAGACTGTCAGACATCCGCATGATGGCGGCCAACTGCACTTCGGAGAGCGACAGCCACTCCTGATGGTCACAGAGGCGGCTGGCATGACGACAAAGGGCGGCGAGGGCGGCAGGCGTGAAGTCCAGCAGGTTCCAGCGCTGGCGAACCCAGGCCAGATACTGCAAAAACTCCTGCAGATCCTCTTCAATATTCACTTCTGAGACCAGATCGGCTCGCAGGAAGATACGCTCGGACATATCCCGATCCAGCATCTGGAACTCAGCCACGTCGAGTCGGTCACCCACCAGGATCAGCTTGAGCTTGATGGGGGTCGCTTCAGGTGCGAAGAAGGGGGTCAGAGTTTTCCCTTCCTGATAGGCGTTCCAGTCCAGCTCGCCTTTTTGCATGGCATTTTTCAGCTTGAACCAGAGGTGCGGCTGATCCAGCAGCTCGTCCAGTTGCAAAATGAGGTAGCCGCCGTTGGCTTCGCGCAGCAAGCCAGGCTCCAACAGGTGCTGGTTGGCATAGACAGAGCCTTGCTCGGTCTGGTAGTTGATGGAGCCAAACAGGGTATCCCAGTTGAGGTCGCGGCCATAAATCACCGGCGCTTCCTGCGCTTCGTGATGGATCAGCAGATTGATCAGTACGGGGTGCTGGAACTCCAGCCCCAATGCCACGTGAGCCGCCAGATCGGAGAGAAAATCATCGATCTTCGGATCATTGTTCTGCTTGCGCATGATCCGGGTCACGATGCGCTCGGCATCGAGATGGTGGCTCAACAGCTTGAGCAGCTCGCCAACCATTTCACAGAATTCAACGCCGGTGCCCGGTTGCAGTCGCAGCCAGATAGGTTTGAAAGGGTTGTTCAGATTCTCGGTATAGCAGAGATCAAACAGGTCACCATCTTTGCCATTGGAGTCGGCAATCAGTATCTGGCAAACGCCTTCATAATCTGCGCCGGGGAACCCGTTGAGCAGCATGACCGGACAGTCACCATCAAAACTGGCGAGACGCTTGATGCCGGAAATGGCTCTGGGCTGCAGCGCAGCAAAGGGGATGGGTTCAAGCTCACTGAGCTTGGGGAACTGTTCAATCGCAAAAGCGGGTTTTAATTGTTCTGATGTTAATTCAGCCACTTAAGACATCCGGTCGAAGATAGGATCAATTGTTGCCATTATACACAGTTCAATAAGTGGTGACAGGAAACAAGATATGCAATTTAACATAATATACATTATGCGCAGTTGCGGGACAGGAGGACGGAATGAAGAAACCTGAGCAATGGAGCCGTTTTGATGCGGTTGACGGCTTGGCCACCGAGGCCGACATGGTTGCCTATCTGCAGGCTGCTCTTGAAGATGGCGATCCGGCACTGCTGACTGCGGCGTTTGATGATGTGGAGCGTGCTCGCGCCAAACTGCGTGGCAAACCGAGCTACACACTGCAAGAACTGTTGGCTCAGTGTGATCCCAATGCCACCGACAGTTAAAGATCATTCACCTGATTGGTCAGTACATCTGGCGGCGATTCAAGTTCGTCCGCCCATCTAGACATTGGAAGAACAAAAATTAGAGGCAAGCGAGAGCAGCTTTGTAGACGATGTTCAGATCACGAGTAATGTTCAACGTCATCGTGCTGGTTGACTTAAACCCATCTAGAAAACCAGCGGCTTGTCTCGTAGATTCTTCAAAGCGTTGATGCCATGAGTAATCATTAGTCACGATGATGGGATCATCGCAGTCAGGAAACTGGTCTGCAGTGATATCGACAATGTATCCAGCTACCTCTAACCAAGCATGGGATTGATGGTTATCAGCAGAGCCGCTAACGTATTCGATGTCATTAAATCCTTTCTTATAAAGGTATTCGGCAAGAATATCACTGATATCTCCACACGTACCGGCCGGGAATTGCCTAAAATTAGTTGGCATAGAACTCCAGTTCAAACGATCCAAAGCCCCACGAAAGTCTCTTGCATGCTTCTTAAGTTCAACAATGTTCATAATAATTCCTCATAAGAGAAGAGATGCCGATAAATGGGGTTATCGGCATCATTGCGAGAGATAACGAGGTGGTGTAATTATCTGTGGTACCAAACCCCTTATAAAGTCTGCTCATCCAAGATGAAACACCTTTACGGCCATTCTGCTTTGCAATGTTGCCCAAGTCACGACTCAAGTCGGTCAACCCAGCCATCCTGTTCCCCTGCCGCTTGATAATATAGAGGTCGGCCTGGCCAACTGATCCGGCAACGTCCCCTCGCCCACAATCGCTTTGCGCTCAACCAGAAAGTCAGGTGATGCCTGTTCCGGCTTGAAGTAATCATCCCGACGCTCAGTATGGGGCTGCGTATAAAACCTTCAGGCGCATCAGTAGTCATCGGGAGATGGGTGATATCCCCTCCCCCGGTTTGGACCTTGGTGTAAAGACGGGTCTATTTGAAACAATGCTGCCTGGCGAGCTGAGTCAATTCAGGCTCAAGGCCTGCTTGGCGATAGCCATAGTGGGAGGCTGGCAGGTTAAATAGAGGCTGGTATTGAATTGCTGCAAGATACGCTTGAGCTCGTTCATATCGTCGTGATGGAGGGTCAAGGACCAGAGTGCTCGCGGCTGGCCGTGATGGAGGCCATTGGTATAGATAATGGTGCAATCTTCGATACGCAGCTGTTTGCAGTGGGCCTCCATCTGCAGTCCCACATCCGGAAACCAGATATGCAGCGTACCTGATGAGATAAAGGTGAACTGGGCTATTAGCGAACCTTTTCCGACGATCCTGAATGTCTTTTCCACCACTGCCACTTGCATACCTGCTCCTTGGTATCGGGTCATATTGATATCAATATCACCAATGATGACTGGATATGCAAGGGCCATGTCAGTAATAAATATCAATGTTATTAAAGTGTTACATTCAGGGCGGCCAATCCGGATATTGCAGATCCCGCTACTCTGTTTGCTTTTCGACGCTGCGTCATGACGTGAAAAAGGCCGGTATCTTGCGATACCGGCCTTGCTGTTGATCCTTCAGGCGGTCAACCACCGTTTGCGTTTTGGCATGACGGTTGGTTGGTGCGCGGGTCGGCAATTATTGCACACCTCAATGATCAATCTCTTCAGTTCACTCATATCGATACCATGAAGCGTTAGCGACCAGAATGCCCTCGCCTGGCTGTAGTGCATCCCATTGGTATAGAGCAGGGTGTCATTTTCAAAGCGAAGCTGACTGCAGGGGGCTTCCAGTTGTAATCCGGTGTCGGGAAACCAGATGTTTAATGTGCCTGAAGGGATCAGGGTAAATTGCGCCATCAGATCGCCTTGTCCGACAATCTTGTAGGTTTTTTTGATGATATCTAGCGGCATAGGGTGTCTCGGTATTTCAGCAAGCTATGTAATTGTTTGTTTTCTCTCTGCTGCGGGATAACGGTTTATCCCGCTGATGGCAACGCACTCGTTCCTTACCGCCCCGTGTGAGCCACGAAAGTGTTCCCTGAACCGATTGCCATTTTGGAGAAGTGCAAAGTAACAGCTCCAGCTTGTATGAGACCTTAATGAACCACTCTTTGTGTCAAAAATAACCTGCAGAGAACAGGGCAATGTCACACTGGCCGTTGTTTTTCTTGGCTGTTATCTCTCACTTTTGCTGTTTAAGCGGTCCAGCGGTTTCTGCTGTGCACTCTCATGCCGTTCACTGTTGCTGGTGTGCAGATATTTCGAGGTGGTGTCGATGCTGTCATGTCCGGCATCGGCCTGTACGTGGGAGAGCGGCCGTCCGTGCAGGTTGATGTCATGGGTGATCCCGGTATGGCGAATGGCGTGGGGAGAGAGTTGCTGCATTTCGGCCGCATCCTGGGCAAAGCCATCTTGCTCGGCCAGCTCGGCCCCCTTGCCGATGATCACCATGATCAAATCCCGTAACTGGCGAATGCCGAGGTTGGCGTTGAGTTCGCCCTGCTCGCGGCCGTGGGCGGCCGCTTTATGGCGAACGAATAGCGGTGTTTGCTCGTCCGGTGTCGGCAACGGGGAGAGACCGAGGAAGCGGCGGTAGCGTTCGAGTGCTGCCAGCAGTGCCTGGGAGACCGCCACGGTACGTCGTTTTCCCCCCTTGCTCTGTGGAATGAAATATCCCCAGACGCCGGTTTTGCGATCCCGGCGAAACTGCCCCATCACCGGCGTAAAGCCAGGCCTGGCGGCAACCTCCGAGATCCGCAGATAGCAGGCATACATCAGAATGATGAGAAAGCGGCTGCGTTCGTGCTGTTCAGGGTGGTCGCTGGCCAGGGTTTCGGAGGCCTGCATCACGTAGGACCATTGCAACTCGCTAAAGCATTGCACCTGCTCGCCCTCCTCCGGCTGCTGCGGTCGTTTGACCCGTTGCAGCAACAGGGCGGGATTGCGGTCCATGTACTCCTCCTGGATCAGGAACTGGAAGAAGGCCGACAAGATGGCCAGCTTGGTCTTCATCGCCTGCTCGCTCAGACGATAGGGTAAGGTGCGGCCCAGATCCCGCTTGCCGAGAAACGGTCGCCATTGCGGATTTGGCAACCGCTCTCCCCACTCCTTGTCGAGGACAAACTGCGCCACGTTGCGATAGGCGATCAACTCGTCAGGGGGGGACTGACAGTAGTCGAGATAGCGGATCATGATGCGGCGAGTGAGATCTTTCGGGCTGATGGCAGCCTCGCGAAAGCACCAGTGCAAAAAGGTGGTCAGTTCGCTGCGATAGGTTTTGTAGTTGTTTTCGCTGTTGCGCTGCTCCAGCAGCCAGTCGACCGCCAGTTCGTAAACCAGTCCGGCATCGGGCACATCGTTGAGGCTGAGGTTGGCAAGGTACTGATTGACCTGCGGGTTGCCCGCTTCCAGATAGATCAGGCTGTCAAACAGCGGCATGGCGGGCGGCAAAGATAGTGGGTGTTGAGTCATGGTGTTGCTTGTTGCTTGTTGCTTGTTGCTTGTTGGTGATGAGATGAATCGATATGAGTCTGTGAGCCGAGACGATAGAAGATAGAAAAGGGCTCGTAATGCATGAAGGCGACTTCTGTTGGTGTTTGTACTGTCACTTGTTGCTGCGGAGTGAGGCTGTCTGGAGCGAGATGGACGACTCCCTCACGCTTATTTGCTCGTTATTTTCTCGTTGATTTTGCTGACGTAGCTCATCGCCGCACGCTATTCAGTTATGCATGGGATATGCACGGTTGTTAAAAAATTCTCGGGGTAAATAGCCGCAAAAATGGTTTTAAATGCAAACTAAGTGAATGGACTTAGCTATCTACCCCGAGAAATAGCAGGCCTGGGCAATCAGGCCACCTGTTTGAGTGGCTTCTCTTTGCGCTTGTCAGCTGGAGCCTCCTCCTCTTTCGCGCCAGCCTGAACCTTGCCGCCACGCAGCAGGGTTTGCAGCACATCACGCTGCTCTGCCAGGTAGAATGCCAGACTCTCTTGCTGCTCTGGCGCCAGCTCGATCGGGGCGCCAGCCAACAGGGTCATCAACTCGTCGGCCGTATCCAGCAGCTTGTCATAGGCATCGGCCTCTTTTTTGCTGGCAAAGGTCATTTTTTCCACTCCCCCACGAACAACCACATATTTTATCTCGACAGCCATGATGGCCTCCTCTTGGTGATGATGGGTAGAGTGTATGTATGGATATACAGTATTGCAAGTAACCTCACCGGAAAAGAGTTCGCCGGGGTTTAGCGACAAAAGCGGCGCTGGATCAAGCTGTCTCAAAGTGCCATTTGACTTCCACGCCTGACTGGTCGGATCATGGTCTTATGACGATCGTACGACACCTGTTTATCCTGCTGATGGTTGAGGTGCTGCTCCTCGGGAGCATCGCCCACCTGGTCGTGGGGCTCCCCTGGTTGCTGACCCTGCTGTTTGTGGTGTTTGCCCTGCTGGGTCTGCGCTGTCTGGTGGTGCTCGGCAGCTGGCTGTTTACCCGCTTCTACCCCTCCCCGGCCATTGGCGCCTGGCGCAGGGTGAAGATGATGGCCCAAGAGATGCTGGCCTACCTCTACACCTTTACCTGGTTGCTGCCGTTCGAGCCTTTACTGATGGCACCCGATCGGCTGCACCCATGCCCGCGCCCCGTATTGCTGGTGCATGGTTACGGTTGTAGTCGCGGGATCTGGCGTACCCAGCGTGCCCGACTGGAAGCCGCAGGCCATGTGGTCACCACTATTACCCTGATGCCGCCGTTTGGTCATATCGATGAGATGGTGCCACTGCTGGCCACTCGGATTGACGATGTGCTAGCGCAGACCGGGGCTGACAAGCTGGTGCTGGTCGGTCACAGCATGGGCGGACTGGTCTGCCGCGACTATCTGGCTCTTCATGGCGGTGACAAGGTTGCGTGCCTGATCACCCTGGCCACCCCCCATCAGGGCAGTCAGCTGGCCGCCCTTGGACTGGGGGCCAATGCCCGCGAGATGGAGCCAGGGTCCGGCTGGTTGCAGCGTTTCGCCTCGGTGCCGCTTTGCGTGCCCGGCATCTCGGTGCGCACCAGCCACGACAACGTGGTGATGCCGCAGGAGCGGCAACGGTTGGCAGGTATGGACGATATCGAGTTGCCCGCCATCGGCCATCTTTCTCTGCTCTACTCCCGCCGTACCACCGATCTGCTGCTTGATCTGCTGGCTCGGGCCTGACCTTCCTTAATCGTGCTACCAAATAAAACAGGGGCCTGATTGCTCAGGCCCCTGCTCATCTCTTTAGCGCATCATCCGGTTAGAAGTGGATCCCCTTGATCAGGGTCGAGACGGCAACCTGATCGGCGGTCGCCTTGGACTTGTCGCCATCCTTGGGATCGGCAAAGGTGCGGAAGCTGGTGTTCATGATCACCTGTGCGACCCGCGGTGCCAGCGCATGAACCACCTGACCGAACACCCCGAGGCGGGTCGCCAGCCGCACATGCTTGTTGATGATGGTATCGCACACCAAGTCTGCCGCCTCTTCTGGTGTCATCATCGGCACCTGCTCATAGACCTTGGTCGGGGCGACCATCGGCGTTTTCACCAGCGGCATATTGATGATGGAGAAGCTGACCCCCTTGTCGGCAAACTCGGAGGCCGCAGTTCGCACCCAGGCATCAAGGGCCGACTTGGAGGCAACATAGGCGGAGAAGCGCGGCGCATTGGTCAATACCCCGATGGAGGAGATGTTGATGATGTGCCCTTTTTTCTTCTCAATCATGGTGGGCAGTACCCCCATGATCACCTTGAGCGCCCCGAAGTAGTTGAGCTGCATGGTGCGCTCCAGATCGTGGAAGCGCTCGAAGGAGTCTTCAATGGAGCGGCGGATGGAGCGGCCAGCGTTGTTGATCAGAATATCCACCCCACCGTGTTCTTCGACAATCTGCCGAGTGATCGCCTCACCCTGCGCCAGATCGGCCAGATCGCCCTGATAGACCTGCATGGTGAGCCCCAGTTCGGCAAACTCGGCCTGGGTTTCGGCAATTTTCTGCTCATCGCGGGCGATGGTCACCACGATGGCCCCCGCCCCCGCCAATTTGCGTGCGGTGGCGCGGCCAATGCCGGAGGTGGCACCGGTCACCAGCACCACTTTTCCTTCGACCCGACCGCGCAGGGAGCGATCGATAAAGAGCTCGGGGTCGAGATGGCGCTCCCAGTAATCCCACAGCCGCCAGGCATAGCTGTGCAGCG
This sequence comes from Aeromonas sp. YN13HZO-058, assembly GCF_001921245.1. Taxonomy (NCBI): domain Bacteria; kingdom Pseudomonadati; phylum Pseudomonadota; class Gammaproteobacteria; order Aeromonadales; family Aeromonadaceae; genus Aeromonas; species Aeromonas sp. YN13HZO-058. The sequence continues at coordinate 167,889 of NZ_MQSY01000056.1, forward strand.
GCGGCACTTCGATGCCGGTGCCTTTCAGCAGTCGCTGGGTCTCCCGGCTGTCAAAACGGGTCGGGTAGTTGATGAGGCGGAAGATATCCTTGGGCAGACCCAGATCGGCGATGGCGGCATCGCGAATGCGGCGCACTGGCGTCATGGTCATCAGCATCGCCGTCAGGTGGCGGGGAATGAAGCTGAACAGGGAGGCGTTGATGCGAATAGCCGGCTCCGGCGCATGGGCGGCACGGGAGAAGGTGCTGAGCATATCGCCAACCCGCATCGGATTGGGATCGGTCAGGTGGAAGGTCTTGTTCTCCTCGCCGTCCTGATGGGCGATATGGGCCATGGCATCGACCACAAAGTTGACCGGCACGATATTGATGCGGCCCCCTTCCACCCCGATGGCGGGCATCCAGGGCGGCAGCAGACGGCGCAGCTTCTGAATGGTCTTGAAGAAGTAGTAAGGGCCGTCGATCTTGTCCATCTCGCCAGTATTGGCGTCACCGACGACGATGCTCGGCCGGTAGATGCGCCACGCAATGGTGCATTCGTTACGAACGATCCCTTCAGCTTCGTGTTTGGTCTGGAAATAGGGCATGTCGAGGTGTTCGGCCTCATCGAACATGTCTTCCCGAAACAGACCGTCAAACAGGCCCGCTGCGGCGATGGAGCTGCAGTGGTGGAACTGCCCCGCCCCCAACCGCTCGGCAAGTTGCACCGCCTGGCGGGTTCCTTCGGTATTCACCTGTTGCTGGATGCCTGCCTTGGCGTTGAGATCGTAGATCGCCGCGAGATGGAAAAAGTGATCGATCTGGCCGCGGAGTTGTTCCTGCTCGGCGGCTGAGACCCCCAGCTGTGGCAGCGTCATGTCGCCAATGATCGGAACGGCTCTTTGCTCATCCACATTCCAGAATGCAAACAACTCCGGCAATTTATCCTGATGAGAAGCGCGCATCAAAAAATAGACCCGATTCTCGGGCGCACGTTCCAGCAATTTTTTGATCAACCTGCGCCCGATAAAGCCACTTCCGCCTGTGATGAAATAGTTCATGTCATTGTTCCGCTACTGATTTGGCTGTTACTTACCGTTAGATATATCACGCTTCATATGGAAATCTGCAATTCGATTGCCGGTTCGTGAGCCATCCCTTATTTCCACCTATTCGCTATTTCGTTATTAGGTAGAACCCTCTATTTTTTGTCCCTAGACTGGAGTTGAAAAATCAGTAATGCCACAACCGGATTGCAGTTGTCGTTGTCGCCATTACGTTTAACTGTCGTTATTCAAGGAGAAGATCATGGCTAAGAAATTGAAAGCACTGGCAGGGTCAGTGACCGACAACCAACTCACCTCCACCATCAAGGAGTCCACCCAGCAGATCTGGTTGGCGGGTCTGGGTGCCTATGCCAAAGCACAGGAAGAGGGTGGCAAGATCTTTGAAGCCCTGGTGCAGGAAGGGGAAGCGCTGCAGGCCAAAACCCGTCAGAGCGCCGATGAGAAGATTGCCGCTGTGACCGACAAGACCGCCAATACCTGGGGCCGTCTGGAGCAGGTGTTTGAAGATCGCGTCGCCCGCGCCGTGGCCAGTCTGGGTATCCCGACCCGCAAAGATATCGACAAGCTCTCCAAGCGCATGGCCGAGCTGACCGATGTGGTGCAGCAACTGCTGGATGCCCAGGATGAAGAGGCCCCTGAAGCCGAAGCCAAGCCGGCAGCCGCCAAGAAGCCCGCCGCTCGCAAGCCGCCGGTAAAGAAAGCCCCGGTAGCCAAGGCTAAAGAGGCGGTGGTCGAGCAGGCCGCCGATCTGCTCTCCGCCGCCGAAGATGCGGTGAAAGAGGTGAAGGCCAAAGCGGAAAGCGTCCTGCCCTGATCCCTCACGGTGAAATAAGGTAGTTGATACCGGCCCATGCCCCTCGCTGGGCCGGTTTTGTCATGGAGAGAGTCATGGATAGGGAGGCGACGCTATGAGTACCATCGCAATTGCCCTTGCCGGCGGCGGGCCGCTCGGTGGCATCTACGAGATCGGTGCCTGCGCCGCGCTCTCCGACAGCATCAGCGGTCTGCGTCTCGACCATGCCGACATCTATGTTGGCGTGAGCTCGGGGGCCGTGGTGGCATCGGCACTGGCTAACGGCATCTCGCCGGCGAAGCTGGTGCGGATCCTGCTCAGCGATGATGCGGGGGAGATGTTTGACCCCGCTACATTGCTGCGCCCCGCCTTTCGGGAATACGCCGAACGCCTGACCTCGATCCCGCCGCTGGCGTGGCAGAGTCTGACCTACTATCTGGCGGCTCCCTGGAAGCGCAGCCTGTTTGAGTCGCTGCAGGGGCTCTCCAAAGCCATTCCGACCGGACTGTTTGACAACCGCGGGGTGGATCGCACCCTGACCCAGTTTTTCTCTCGCCCCGGCCGCAGCAACGATTTTCGTCAGCTGCGCAGCCGGCTGTTTGTGGTGGCCACCGAACTCGACACCGGTCATCCGGTCGCCTTCGGTAGCCCAGGGCTCGATGACGTGCCCATCTCGGCAGCGGTACAGGCTTCGGCCGCCCTGCCCGGCCTCTTTCCCCCCTCGCTGATCAATGGCCGTTACTATGTGGACGGGGCGCTGATCAAGACCCTGCACGCCTCGGTGGCGCTGCAAGAGGGGGCGGATCTGGTGTTCTGCATCAATCCGCTGGTGCCCTATGATGCGGACATGGCCGCCGGTGCACCGACCAATCTGGTAGATAGCGGTCTGCCAGTGGTGCTGGCCCAGACTTTTCGCGCCATCATCCACTCCCGCATGCATGTGGGGATGGATCGCTACAAACACCAATATCCCGACGCCGACGCCCTGCTGTTTGAGCCCTCCTCTGCCGATGGCGAGATGTTCTTTACCAATGTGTTCAGCTATCGGGATCGTCGCCGCCTCTGCGAGCACGCCTATCAGCATACCCGCCGCGATCTCTGGCAACGCCGTGACGAGTTGGCGCCGGTGCTGGCCAAACATGGCCTGGAGCTCAATCTGGCGGCGCTGGCAGATGAACATCGTACCCTGCTGGCCCCCGGCAGTGGCTCGGTCGATGCGCTAGACAAGTCGCTGGAGCAGTTGCAGCACTGGCTTGCCAAACGCTATCGCCACGGCGTGCGCCGTTCACCCTCGAAGGAGTAGCATGGATCGCAAACCCAAACGCCGTACCCGGGAGCGGATCCTGACCACTGCCCTCGCCTGTTTCAACCGGCAGGGCGAACCCGGCGTCACCACCTCGGCCATTGCGGCCGAGATGGAGATAAGCCAGGGCAACCTCTACTACCACTTCCACAACAAGGAGGAGATCGTCAACGCCCTGTTCGGTGAATTCGAGCAGCAGATGGATCGCCTGCTGGATGCGGTCACGACCCCCTCCGATGAGGCGGAAGATATCTGGCTTTTCCTCCATCTGATGTTTGAGGCCATCTGGCAGTACCGTTTCCTCTACTACGATATCGCGACCCTGATGAGCGGTTATCATCAGGTGGAGCAGCGCTTTTCCGCCCTGCTGCGCCGCAAGGAGCAGACCGCAGCCGCCATTTGCAATCACCTGCAAACGGCCGGGCTGATGGAGGGCACGGCGCAACAGATGCGCACCCTGGCGGCCAATGTGGCGCTGGTGGGCACATTCTGGATCTCTTACCAGCGGGCACTGCACCCCAAGGCGGATGCCGATATCGCCCTCGGCGTCGTTCAGGTGATGCAGCTGGTCGCTCCCTATTTGCGGGCCGATGCCCGCGCTCATCTGGACGCCCTCGCCCACCACTACACCGACAAGGTTTGATTCACATGCGACAGGGAAAATATGCATGACCACTTCACAACTCGAATTTGTCCCCTTCCCTTACGTGGACGCGGCCTATGACTATGCTGGCCAGAAGCTGGCGGACAATTGGGATCGCCTCCATCAGGGGGATGCCGAACCCTGGCCGGATGACGAGCAGGTTCAGGATGCCTGGCGGGCCTATCATGCCGGAGATTTTGCCAAGGCCGTCGCCCTTGGCGAAGCGGCTGGAGAAGCGGGACTCAATGTGGCGAACAAGGCACTGGTGATCCACGCCAGCTATCTGCTGGAGGACAAGTATGCCAAGCGCGCCGCCTTCGAGCGGGCGGCCAGCCATGCCGAGCAGCTGCAAAAGCGCCAGCCCGATAACGTCAATGCCTGGTATTTCCACGCCCTGGCGCTCGGTCGCTACAGTCAGGTCATCTCCATCACCAAGGCGCTCTCGCAGGGGATTGGCGACAAGATCAAGGCAAGCCTTGAGAAGGCGCTGGAGCTTGAGCCCGACCACGCCGAAGCCCATATCGCGTTCGGTGCCTGGCACGCAGAGATTGTCGACAAGCTGGGGGCCATGATTGGTGGCCTCACCTATGGCGCCAAGAAAGAGGAGTCAGAGCGTCACTTCAAGGAGGCGCTGGCGCTGATCCCCGACTCGGCTATCGCCCGCATGGAGTACGCCAACGCCCAGGTGATGCTGCACGGCAAGAGCCGCCTGAAAGCCGCCGAAGCCCTCTATGCCGAAGCAGCCGGGTGCGAACCGGTGGACGCCATGGAGCGCCTCGATGTGGAGGCGGCGTGCGAGGAGCTGGAAGATTAACCGCCATCCCCGCCATTCATAGATAACAAAACAAGAGGCCAACCCGCGGGTTGGCCTCTTTGCTGATGGTTGTTGCGTGGTTGAACGACCCGTCGCCTGTCGATTCAGTGCCAATCAACCGAGCAGGGCATCCAGTCCATGGGGATCGAACAACAGATCCGGCTCCATCAGCACTAGCAGCAACAGCTGTTCAAACTCCACCGCAAAACGCGCTACTACCCGATCCGGATCCGGCACCAGCTTCTTGTCGGTGATAAGGCCAAGCTGCACCTTGTGATCGTAAGAGAGGATCGAGACGCCGACGCCGATATCCCCCGATTGCGGCACCCAGAACAACGGCTGGCGCAGCCGCGCCCCCGCCATGTAGAGGGTCTGCTGCGGGCCTGGGACATTGGTGATCACCGCACTGGCCTTGGCCGTGAGCAGCTCGACCGCCTGCTGTTGCACCGCATTGGGGGCCATACCAAGGGCGTGCAACAGATTGAGCACCACCACGGGTTGCAGCGAGGTGCGCAGCGCCTGCATCCGATCACGCACGGTATAGAGCCGTTGCAGTGGATGCTCGACATCCAGCGGCAAGTCCAGGGCCACCAGCCCGAAGCGGTTGCCCAGCGCCCCCTCGTCGTCCGGCGCACGCATGTTGACCGGCACCAGGGCGCGGATCTTGACCTTGTTGGCGTCATCCCCCTTCTCTTGCAGGTAGTGGCGAAACGCCCCGGCGGTCGCGGCGATCAGCAGATCGTTGACCGAGCAGCCAAGCACCTTGCCCACCGCCTTGATATCCGGCAGATCAATTTGCTCCGACCAGGCCACCCGTTTGGTACTGGCGGTTTTGCCCCGCAAGCGGCAGGGCGAATCATCACTGAGGGTGGCGATATTGCACAGCTCGCTCGCCAGATCCCGCCCGGTCTTGAGGTAATCCACCGCCTTGGTGGGATGGGTGACCACCTCGACATATTTGGACCAGAGGGTACCGGTCAGCTTGAGACCGGCCCGCACCAGTCGGCTGCCGTGGTGGCTGTCGTCTGCCTCCTCGTCCTCGCTGTCATCCAGTGGTTCCGGTGACGGCGGTCGCGGTGCGCCTTGCGGGGTGTTATCCATCATGGTCAGCATGGCCCGCACCAGCGAGAAGCCGTCACCCATGGCGTGGTGAATGCGTACCACCAGAGCTTGCCCGCCCAACGAGGTGTCGGTCAGGTGCATGTCCCACAGCGGGCGCTGGTGGTTGAGCGGTGTGGAGGCGAGATCGGCCACCAGCTTCTCCAGCTCAAGCTTGCCTGCGTTACCCGGCAGGATCACCCGCTTGAGGTGCTGATCGAGATCGAAATCGGGGTCATGGCGCCAGTAGTAGGAGCCCCCTTCCAGCACGGCCCGCTGGTGGAAGCGGGGTTGCACCGAAATGGTGTGGCGTAATCCGGCCCGCAACCGCGCCTCATCGAGCGCCCCTTCAAACATCAGGACGCCGATGATCTGCATCAGGTTGTTGGGTCTGTCCATGCGTAACCAGGCGGTATCGACGCAGGAGATAAATTCACTCGATGGCATGGTTGTTTCCCTACAAAATGAATTTACCGAGGCGGCAAGTTGTTCATGCCCTCATATCCGGACGAGAGCCTTGGGTAATCAAGATGACAATAGCGAGTGCCGACTCGAAATATGAAAATAGAAATGACGAATAACGTACAAAACAGAATCCGGATATCGCCGGTTAATCACATTGGCAAATAATATGGCTTGCCCACTTATTTCAAACAGCCATCGTTCACCGCAGGTTTATTTAATGCCAGTGCGACGAAAAGTTTTAAACACGTTTGGGACAAGGTAAGCGATTTTCCACATAATCGAGGATCTCCTGTTCCAGTACGCTGCGTACCGGCAACAGCATCAAGCCAAGATGCACTTCCAGTTCCAGGGTATCGTCGTCCAGGGTGAGAGTGCCATGTACCCCCGAGCCGCGAAAGCGCAGTTCGGTCTCCTCTTCATCTGCCCATTCGCAGTCGAGTTGATAGCTCTCGCTCATATCCTGGGCGATGGCTTCGGCAGCGAGTCGGGCGGCGGCCAGTCCCAGCGGATGCCGACGACTGACCAGAATGGTGGAGAGTGCGCTGCTGCCAGCGAGGGAGTCGTAGAAGAACATGGTAGTTACTCTGGGTCATAAGATATTTATTGATATTAAACACATGTTCACAACAAGTGAAAGGATGGTTCACATAAATGGGACTCACTTAACAGAGTGGATGACGATGAACGCCCTCAATGGCGTACGGCATTTATTCCCTCCCCCTTGCACGCTACACTTGTCGCCAAACTGATAGAAAAAGCTGCTTGTTTTTCATTCACTTGTATCGCTATTTCTCTATTTTCCCATCAATGGGCCCAAGGCCGGAGAGCGGTAGATGACCCATCAAGAAGATGCCCACGATGACGATAGCACCCTGGGGCGGCTCTACCGCCAGCTCCATCGGGTCGCGGCCTTGCGCGAGCAGATGCGGGCTCACCCGGAAGATCAGCAGGATCGGGACCGGTTGCGCCAGTGGCAGGCCGACAGGTTGGGGCGTACCCATCGCGATCTGCTGGATAGCGACCGCTACGGCCCCGCCGCCAAGTTTTTCCTGACCGATCTTTATGGTCCGGGGGATTGTGCCCGGCGCGATGCTGACGTGATGCGGGTGATGCCGACCGCCGAGCGACTGTTGCCTGAGTCCGGTCTCAAGGTGCTGGCGCAGGCGATCGAGCTCGATGCCCTCTCCGAGGAGCTGGACTACCTGATGGTGGTGGCGCTGCGGCGCATTAGCGGGCTCAACCCCATTACTGCGGAGCACTACGCTATCGCCTATCGCGCAGTGGGCGAGCAGGCGCGCCGCGAACATCAGATTGTGTTGGTGAGCGAGCTTGGCATGACGCTGGACAGGCTGGCGAGAAAGCCGCTGCTTGGCGCGACCCTCAAGCTGGTGTCGGGGCCCGCCCATCTGGCGGGCTTGGGTGAGCTTTTTTCCTTTGTCGAGCGTGGTTATCAGGTGTGTCACAAGATGGGGCGAGCCAACGAGTTTCTCGAGACCATCGCCAGTCGCGAGACGGCGATCATGACGGCGCTCTTTAACGGCGATAGCAGTGTGCTGGCCTAGTGTTGCAGTGAAGGATTAATTGCCAGACGACAAAGCGGGCCGATGGGCCCGCTGTTCGTTTATCGCCGTTTGCCGATATGTTGACCGATATGAGATCGGTCAGATCACCAGCAGATCCATAAAGGCGTGTACCGGGGTAGCGGCAAGGCGCGGCCCGTCCTGACAGAGGGTGAGAATGTCGCTGACCCGTTTGGCAGGGACGCGGGTGGCCAGATTGTGCTGGAATTTCTCCACCAGCAGCGGGATCCCCTCCTCCCGCCGGCGACGATGGCCGACCGGATATTCCACCTCCACCTTGGTTGTGTGAGAACCATCTTTGAAGAAGATCTGGATGGCGTTGGCGATGGAACGCTTGTCCGCCTCCAGATATTCGCGGCTGTAGCGTTTGTCCTCCTGCACCACCATCTTGCCACGCAGCGCGTCGATGCGGGGATCGGCCGCCACGGCGTCCTCGTAATCCTCGGCGATCAGGCGACCGAAGATCAGCGGCACCGCCACCATGTACTGCAGGCAGTGATCCCGATCGGCCGGGTTGTTGAGGGCCCCGACCTTGCTGATGATGCGAATGGCCGACTCATGGGTGGTGAGCTCGATGCGGTCGATCTCGTCCAGCCGTCCCTTCACCTGCTCGTGCAGCTTCATGGCGCACTCCACCGCGGTCTGGGCATGGAACTCGGCGGGATAGGAGATCTTGAACAGCACGTTTTCCATCACATAGCTGCCGTACCCCTGATGCAGGGCGAACGGGTTGCCCTTGAACAGCACGTCGTAGAAGCCCCACTTGGGGGCGCTCAGTACACCGGGATACCCCATCTCGCCGCTCATGGTGATCAGCGCCAGCCGTACCGCACGAGAGGTCGCATCCCCCGCCGCCCAGCTTTTGCGCGACCCCGCATTGGGGGCATGGCGGTAGGTACGCAGGCTCTGGCCATCGACCCAGGCTTGGGAGACCGCATCGATCACCTGATCGCGGCTGCCGCCCAGCATGTGAGTCACCACGGCGGTGCTGGCAACCTTGACCAGCACCACGTGATCGAGACCGACCCGATTGAAGGAGTTCTCAAGCGCCAGCACCCCCTGAATTTCGTGGGCTTTCACCATGGCCACCAGCACATCGCTCATGGTGAGCGGCGCCTTGCCTTCGGCCACGCCGGTACGGGAGAGCCAGTCGGCGGTGGCGAGAATGCCGCCCAGATTGTCGGATGGATGACCCCACTCGGCGGCCAGCCAGGTGTCGTTGTAATCGAGCCAGCGGATGATGGCGCCGATATCCCAGGCCGCCTTGACCGGATCGAGGCAGAGTTGGGTACCGGGCACTCGGGCCCCGTGGGGCACGACGGTGCCGGGTACGATGGGGCCAAGGTGCTTGGTACACTCGGGGAAGCGCAGGGCCAGCAGGCCGCAGCCCAGGGTATCCATCAGGCAGTAGCGGGCGGTGTCGAGAGCCGCCAGGTTGGTGATGGGGTGGTTGCAGACATAATCGGCAATATCGACCAGCACCTGATCGGGCTCGGGTCTGTGGTTGACGTCGACGTTGGCGGACATCGTGACTTCCTTATCGTTGTTGTAGGGAGACAAAATGACGGGGGGCCGGGCCGACATAATCGGCGCTCGGGCGAATGATCCGGTTGTGCTCGCGCTGCTCCATCACGTGGGCGCACCAGCCGGTGACCCGCGAGCAGACGAAGATGGGGGTGAACAGCTTGGTCGGGATCCCCATGTAGTGATAGGCGCTGGCATGGAAAAAGTCGGCGTTGGGAAAGAGCTCTTTCTCCTCCCACATCACCTTCTCCGCCTCGCAGGAGACGCGATAGAGACGATCATCCCCCACCGCTTCGGCAAGTTTGGCCGACCACGCCTTGATGATGACGTTACGTGGATCCGAGGTATGGTAGATGGCGTGGCCAAAGCCCATCACTTTATCCTTGGCCGCCAGCTTGGCCAGCAGCTCGCGCCTTGCCTGGGTTTCATCTTGCCAGGGCTCGATCATCGCCATGGCTGCCTCGTTGGCGCCGCCATGGAGCGGGCCGCGCAGGGTACCGATGGCGGCGGTGATGCAGGAGAACATGTCGGAAAGGGTCGAGGCGCAAACTCGCGCCGCAAAGGTGGAAGCGTTGAACTCATGCTCGGCGTAGAGGATGAGGGAGACGTGCATCACCCGCCGCTCCAGCTCGCTCGGCGCCTTCTGGTGCAGCAGCGCCAGAAAGTGACCGCCGATACACTCTTCATCGCTGTCGAGGGCGATGCGTACCCCTTCGTGGCTGAACTTGTACCAGTAGATCAGAATGCCCGGAAAGGCGGCCAGCAACCGATCCGCCACTTCGTGTTCATGTTCAAAGCCATCTTCCGGCTCCAGATCACCAAGCATGGAGCAGCCGGTGCGCAGCACATCCATAGGATGGGCATCGGCGGGAATGCGCTCCAGCACCTCCAGCAGCGGCTGGGGCAAGGCGCGCAGGCGACGCAGTTCGCGCTTGTACGCGTCAAGCTGCTGCTCACCGGGCAATTCCCCCTTGAGCAGCAGATAGGCGACCTCCTCGAACTGGGCGCTATCGGCCAGCTCCTTGATGTCGTAGCCGCGATAGGTAAGACCGGTGCCGCTCTTGCCTACGGTGCAGATACTGGTCTCCCCCGCACTCTGCCCGCGCAGACCTGCCCCGCCCAACGGTTTTTGCTGTCCCATAAGCTGCCTCCTATTCCTTGGCTGTAAACAGACGATCCAGTGTCTGCTCGTAGTGGTGATATCCGAGGAAGTCGTAGAGCGACTCCCTGGTCTGCATGGTCTCCACGACGGCCCGTTGATGGCCATCCTGGCGAATATGTTGATAAACGTTGAGAGCCGCCTGATTGGCGGCGCGGTTGGCGCTCAAGGGGTAGAGCACCATGTCGACCCCGTGGTCGGCGAGTTGAGCCTTGTCAAACAGCTCGGTTTTGCCGAACTCGGTCATGTTGGCAAGAATGGGCACTCCGGCCGCCTGCTTGAACTGGTCATACTGGGCCAGTTCGGTCACCGCTTCGGCGAAGATCATGTCGGCACCAGCAGCCACATAGGCGGCGGTGCGCTCAAGAGCCGACTCCATCCCTTCCACCGCCAGTGCGTCTGTACGCGCCATGATGACGAAGTGCTGATCCTGACGGGCATCCACCGCTGCCTTGATGCGATCGCACATCTCCTCCAGCGACACCACCGCCTTGTTGGGCCTGTGGCCGCAGCGCTTCTGGGCCACCTGATCTTCCATATGGACTGCGGCAACCCCGGCCCGTTCGAACGCGCGAATGGTGCGGGCAATGTTAAACGCCCCACCCCAGCCGGTATCGATATCGACCAGTAGCGGCACTCGGGTCGCCGCGGTGATCCGCTCTGCATCGATCAGCACGTCGTTGAGGGTGGTCATGCCGAGATCCGGCAAGCCGTAGGAGGCGTTAGCCACTCCGGCACCGGAGAGATAGAGGGCTTGAAAGCCGCTGCGCTCGGCCATCAGCGCCATATAGGCATTGATGGTGCCGACGATCTGTAGGGGCCGTTCATTGGCGAGGGCGGTGCGAAAGCGCAGGCCTGCCGAGGGGGGCAAACTGGACATCATGACTCCTTTCACCTGTCTAGTCTGGCTATCTAATATCACGTTTACGTTAACGTCAATTATACTTTCGTAACATTCCGGCCGCAGGCAAGACAGGAAACCGGTTTTAGGGTAAATTTCACCAATTCCTTCAACAGGTTGAATTGTATGATGGAGCCCGGTTCCGTGATTGTCTGTCCGGCGTGCGACTTGCTGATCCAGCGCAAGGCACTGCCGCTGCGTCGCCATGCCCACTGCCCACGTTGTCACCAGCATCTCTATGGCCGTTATGCCTTTCGTCCCTCCCAGTTGATGGCACTGACCATCACCGGTTTTTTGTTGCTGCCCTCCGCGTTTTTTGAGCCGCTGATCTATCTGCGGCTGGCGGGGGTCAACTCCGATGCCGATCTGCTGCGCGGGATCCTGGTGCTGTTTGGCGAAGGGGAGTTTTGGGTGGCCTCTCTGGTGCTCTGGTGCGCCGTACTGGCGCCGGTAGGATTGTTGGCGGGGATCTTTGCGCTGGCATCTGGCATGGCCAAGCGTTGGCACATCCTGGCGCCCACCTTGAAGATGGTCGAGGTGTTTCGTCACTGGGCCATGCTGGAGGTCTATATCGTCAGCCTGCTGGTCGCCCTGTTCAAGCTGATCGATATCGCCGATGTGCGCCTCGGTGGCGGGCTGCTCAGCCTCGGCATTCTGATGCTGCTCAACATGACCCTGCTGATCCTGTTTGACCCCGCCCCCTACTGGGCGCGGATCCCGTTAAAGGAGCCGGAACATGACCAGCGCCCGTGAAATGGGGCTGTGCGGCTGCCAAACTTGCGGCCTGCTGGTCCGTTATCGTTTCCACGCCGTTTGTCCCCGCTGCGGCAGCAAGCTGCAGGTGCGCATTCCTCGCTCCCTAGCCTGGTCATGGGGCTTGCTGGCGCTCGCCACCTTTATGTTGTTGCCTGCCAACCTGCTGCCCATTACCCACTTCTACAACAAGGGGTTGCTGCAATCCGATACCATCTTCAGCGGTATTATGATGCTCTATCGCAGCAAAATGAGCGGGATTGCCACCATCGTCCTCACCGCCAGCATACTGGTGCCGGTGGGCAAGATATTGGGGCTGGGCTGGATCTGCTGGCAGTTGCAGCGGACCAAACCGGTGCGGCGCAAGCGCCAGCTGGTGATGTATCGGGTGATCGATTTTATCGGTCGCTGGTCGATGCTGGACTTGTTCGTGATCTCGCTGATGGTGGCGCTGGTCGATCGGGGCGTCCTGCTGAGTGTTCGTGCAGGCCCCGGTGCCACCGCCTTTGCCGGTGTGGTGGTGCTGACCATGATGTCGGCCCGCATGCTCGATACCCGTTTATTGTGGGACAAGGCGGCCCGTTGATGATTTCTCTGTTTTTGTGTGATGTGCTGTTTAATCCAGCCAATAAGGAGTCGGTATGATCGGGGCTGAACCCGTCATTGAAAAGCGTCGCTGGTTATCGCCGGTCTGGCTGTTACCCCTGATAGCCCTGCTGCTGGCAGGCGGCTTTCTCTATCAGCAGGTATTGAGCCGTGGCCAGCTTATCCAGATCAACTTCGCGCAAGGCAACGGCATCTTGCCGGGCAAAACCCAGATTCGTTATCAGGGGGTGGCCATCGGCGTGGTGCAGGAGCTGGAGCTGGCCGAAGATGGTCGCAAGATTGCGGTCATGGCCAAGATTGACAGCCGTGCCAGACCGCTGATCCGCAAGGGGTCCGATTTCTGGCTGGTGAGCCCCAAGGCGTCGCTGACCGAGATCTCCGGCCTCGATACTCTGGTTTCCGGCAACTACATCAACCTGCAGCCGGGGCGTGAAAGCAATCCGCTGGAGGAGACCTTCGATGCGCTGGAGGGTCCTCCCCCCGGCTATCAGGCGCAAGGGCGGATGCTGCACCTGACCGCCGATTCGCTGGGCTCGGTGGGGATTGGCGCCAAGCTCTATTTCCGCGGTATCGAAGTGGGCAGCGTCATCAATACCCGTCTGGGCCAGGACAACCAGAACGTCATTCTGGATCTGGTTATCGAGCCGCGTTTCGAACATCTGGTCAAAGCCGATACCCGCTTCTGGAACATCAGCGGCATCAAGGGCTCCTTCAGTCTGGCCGGGGTGAGCGTGGAGGCTGGCAGCCTTACCTCCATCCTGAGCGGTGGCATCGCCTTTGATTCGCCCAAGGATTCACCAGAGCCGGAGAAAGGGCAACTTTTCACTCTCTACAAAGGGCTGGCGGAAGCGGCGCGTGGCGAGCGTATCGAGATTGCGGCTGGCGATCTTCCGATCAAAGAGGGGATGCCGATCCTCTACGAGGGGATCGAGATTGGTCGTATCGACCCCATTCGTCTCACCGACAAAGGTCGGGTGGTGACGGCGCTGATCAACCCGGAGCAGGCTTATCGCATCACCGACAAGAGCCAGCTGGTGTGGGAGAGTGTCTCCCTCTCCGCGACCGGCGTGCAGCATGCAGATCGCCTGCTCTCCGGCCCGGCCATTCGCCTCGACTATGTGGCGGGCAAACCGGCACACCAGATGACCCTGACCGATCGCGCCCCCCAAAGCGGCACCAAGGTGACGTTGCAGGCTGACGATCTGGCGGGGCTCAATCAGGATGCTCCGGTCTGGTACAAGGGATTGCAGGTGGGCCGCATCAGCCAGCTCACTCTGGATGCGCGCGGCAATGCCAGTGTCGAGCTGGTGATGGCGCCGAACTACGGCCATCTGCTCAACCGTGCCCGCTTCTATCGCGCGGCCCCGCTGCAGATCGATGCCGATCTGAGCGGTATCAAGGTGGAAACCAGTCCGGCCAGTGCCTGGCTGGGGGGCGGGATCAAGCTGGTGCAAGCCAGCAGTGGCGAGCGGATTAATCGTCTCTACCCGAGTCAGGAGTTGGCTCTGCTGGGAACCCGTGATGCCAAGCCCCAGCGCTGGTTGCTCAAGGCAGATCAGGCCGATGGCATCGGCATTGGCTCACCGGTGCTCTATCTGGGGCTGGAAGCGGGTAAGGTCAAACAGCTGCGCGCCGCCAAAGAGGGAGTCGAGATCGAGCTCGAGATTGATGGAGTCTATGCTCCCCTCCTCGCCCAACAACCGCAATTCTGGAAGAAAGCGGCCATCGATACCCGGGTCGGGATTGATGGTGTCAAGGTCAAGGTCGGTAATCTGGCGACCCTGTTGCGCGGTGCCATCGAGTTCGATCGGTTGGCCAATGGCCGTAGCAGCCACCAACTGTTTGACAGTAAAGAGCAGGCCCGTGCGAAAGTACGCACCCTATCTCTGGTCGCTGATAACAATCCGGGGCTCGGGATTGGCAGCCCGATCCGCTATCGCGGGGTCGATATCGGCAAAATTGAGCAGATTGAGCTGGAGCCGTCATTGGGCCAGGTGATCTTCAAGGCGGAGCTCGATGGTCACTACGCCGAGCGCTTCCTGCAATCCGGCGCCCGCTTTACCCTGGTGCAAGCCAAGTTGGGGCTGGGCGGTGTTGCGCACCTCGATACCCTGATCAAGGGGGCGTTCGTAGAAGCACACCCCGGTAAAGGCGCTGGCAAAGATCGCTTCCCCTTGAGTCAGGTCGGTCCTGTGGGTTTGGCCCTGACCCTCAAGAGCCCCTCCGTCAATGGCCTGAGCGTTGGTAGCCCGCTGCTGTTTCGCAAGATGGTGGTCGGCAGTGTTACTAAGGTGGCGCTGGCTCGGGATGGCAGCGAGGTGGTGATCGACGTCAGCGTGGAGAAGGAGTATGCCCATCTGGTGCGGGCCAACTCGCGCTTCTGGAATGTTTCCGGGGTCAAGGCGGATATCGGCCTGACCGGCGGCACCATCGAAGTGGAGACGGTGCAGAGCCTGCTGGCTGGCGGCATCGCCTTCAATACCCCGGAGAAGGAGATGGGGCCAACCGTCAAGGCGGGCCACAGCTATCCACTCTACGGCAAAGCCGAGAAAGAGTGGCTGGAGTGGAGCCCGCGCATCCAGCCCTGATCCCTCCCCTTCGCGTATATCCTCCAAGCCCGGCCTCGCGCCGGGCTTTTTTATATTCCGGAGCCTGTTGAAGGTGTTCAGATTCAGAATATTCCTAGCCTTGTGGTAGGATATCGCCCCTCTTTTTCGGTCAACGAGACGGCACCGTGCACGACAACACCTTCCTTCCCGATTACTTTTTACGCCACATTGCGGCCATCATGCCGACCCATCTTTCGATGGATGAGTTTGTGGCCAGTTGTCGACGTCCGCTGCGCCGCAGCATTCGGGTCAATACCTTGAAGATCGCCGTCTCCGACTTCGTCGCGTTGATGCAGCCACTGGGTTGGCAGCTCGACCCGGTGCCCTGGTGTGACACCGGCTTCTGGCTGACCCGCAGCGATGAAACAGTGCCTCTTGGCAACACCGCCGAGCATTTGAGCGGGCTTTTTTACATTCAGGAAGCGAGCTCCATGCTGCCGGTGACGGCGCTCTTTGCCAGCGACAAGATCAAAGCGGACGGCATGTTGCTGGATGCGGCGGCGGCCCCCGGCTCCAAGACCACCCAGATCGCCGCCCTGATGAACAATCAGGGGATGCTGGTTGCCAACGAGTTTTCCAGCAGCCGGCTCAAGGTGCTGAGCGCCAATATCCAGCGCTGCGGCGTGACCAATGTGGGCATGACCCATTTTGATGCCAAGGTGTTTGGCCAGTGGTTGCCGGAGACCTTCGACGCTATCCTGCTCGACGCTCCCTGCTCCGGCGAAGGGACGGTGCGCAAGGATGAAGATGCCCTGCGCAATTGGAGCATCGAGAGCATCGACGAAATCGCAGCGGTGCAACAAGGGTTGCTGGAGAGCGCCTTCCATGCCTTGAAACCGGGCGGCGTACTGGTCTACTCCACCTGCACCTTGAGCCAGCAGGAGAATCAGGCGGTCTGCCAATCTCTGTTGGACAAGTTTGGTGATGCCTTGAGTTTTGACTCGCTGGCCGACCTGTTCCCTCATGCAGAGCTGGCCTGCACATCCGAAGGATACCTGCACGTTTGGCCCCAGATCTTCGACAGTGAAGGCTTTTTCGTCGCCAGATTGCGCAAGCATCACTCCGTGCCCAACACCATGTTCAAGCCGGGCAAGCTCGGCAAATTCCCCTTTGCGCCGCTACCAGCCAAAGAGGCGGAACCCATGTTGCGCGATATTGAGGCCAACTTTGGCGTGACGCCTCAAGGGCAGCTGTTTGGTCGCAATGACGAGATCTGGCTCTTCCCCAAGCGGTTTGATCAGGTACAGGGCAAGCTGCGTTTCGATCGCATCGGCATCAAGCTGGCCGAGACCTTCAAGAAAGGCTATCGCCTCACCCATGAGTGGGCGCTGGCCTATGGTGATAAAGCGAGCAAGGGCGTGGTCGAACTGGACAGCGCCAACGCGCGGGAATTCATGATGGGGCGGGATGTCTGGCCAGAGCAGGATGCTGGTGCTGGCGAGGTGATCGTCCGCTATCAGGGGCATACCCTGGGAATGGGGAAATGGGTTGGCAGTCGGGTCAAGAATGCCCTCCCCCGCGAGCTGGTACGTGACAACAATCTGTTCAATGCATAGTGGACTGTTCGGTGCATAAGCACTTGAACGAGTCTGGATACCCACACTGCGGTTGAACTTTTATCGGGATCTTGAAAAGCCTTGAGCCTTGTCTAAGCTTAAGTCAATCCGAACACCAGTTAGCGCACGGCTCTGCAAGGAGCCAATTCCCCTATGCCAGGTACAAGGAATTCGTACCTGGCTTTTTTTATCTCTAATCAAATAGCCGTTGCTTCACTCTTGGCGCTATTCAACAGTCTCTTCGACTTGCGTGGACACTCTGTTTTCAAACAGGGGTTCCTTACCCAGCTCATGTTGATAGAGCAGATCGATCGCCTGTTCGACCAGTGATGCCTGACTATCTTCGAGATGGATACCCAGAGCAGCCAATCGCTCGGCATGGCGATTGCTGATCCAGCATTGCAATCGGGTATGGGTCTCCTGCTTGCGTTTTACATGCTGGCGCTGCCGCTCGGCATTGTTTTGGGGGGACGCTTCTTGCTCTTCACGCACTGTCATTTCCTGGCTCATATGTCCTTGCGATATCCCAATTCCGGATTTGTTATCTCTCATCACCAGCCCTTATTCATTGGAAGATGCCCCTTCCATCTTGGGCTGTTGGTTTGCGTGGCAAATATATCATCAGATCAACAAGATATCATTTAACATAAAAAATGAAGTGACGCAGTCGTTTTAAAGCAAGCCGTCGAGAGCATGTTCGGAGAACTTATGGGCGTCATCGAAGTATTCTTGCAGGGTCCGCATATCCTTGTGGCGCGTCACCTCGATGATCTTGTTCATCGGTTTGCCAGCAGTGACTGCCGAGGTGATAAATCCGCGGCGCAGGCTGTGGCCACTGACGTAGAGATTGTCGATGGCTTGACCGGTTCGCCGCTTGATCATCAGATTGATGCCCTGGGGACCGAGTGGTTCGGCCATCAATTGGCCCCAGCGATTCATGCGCCGAAACAGCGGCCCCTCGCTGATCCGGCTTTTGTGCAGCCAGTTTTGCAGTGCCGATACGGGGCAGTAGTGCTTGCCCGGGATCAAGGCTATCTCGGTTTCATGCAGCTGATGCTTGCTCGGTTTGAGACGAAGACGGATCCCCTGCCCCACAAAATCGAGATCGCTTACCTCAATTCGGGCCGCTTCCGAACGGCGCAAGGCGCCACTGAACATCAGCAGTAGCAGGGTGTGATCACGCAAGCCCGCCAGATCATGGGTGTCGATGCCATCGAGCACCTGGGTCAATGGCTGCAACGTCAGAGCGCCGGTTTTGCGCTTGCGGTTATCCCCCAACCTGACAATACCGCGCATCATCTCCTTGATTTCGGGATGCTCGGTGGGCATGGGATGAATCCCTTTCTGCTTGAAGGCATAACGGATCCCCGCCAGACGCCTTACCAGGGTTGCCGGTTTTCGAGGTTCACCGTTACGCAGCTCTCCCTTCCCCTCCTCTTTATCCAGCCATACCCAGTCGGCCAATACGCCATCGGCCTGATCTGCCAGAAAGTTCATGATGTCGTGATGGGTAGTTTGTAGCGGATCCAGCCCGTGCAATTGGCACCAGAAGACAAAAATACGGGTATCCGCCTGATAGGCATTGAGGGTGGAATCCGCTTTTGCACTGCGTAAAAAGCGGCGTGCCCGACTATTTAGCTGTGCATCGAAGACAGTCTGCAGTGACTGATTAGCCGGATTAGACAAGGTTGGATATGCCACGGAACACTATGATTCATATGAAGTTTGAGAGGATCTTACAGGATCATTCACATACATCAAGTATCGATAATGAATATTATCGATACTTATAGCATGCTGTTTTAATACCCTTTGGCCACGGTGAACAAACGAAACATCGGGATATTATTCGACCCAGTTTTGTATGGATGAAGGAATTGAATTGGCTGAATAGGTGAGAGATAACGTAGTGCGGAGTTGATATTCAGGTGGGTAATCAGCTTGGTATTTGAAATAAAAGAAGCCCCGAACAACGGGGCTTCTTTGTTATTTTTTCGCCAGCTTGAACAGTTCAAAGAAATTTCGGCTGGTCGCTTCTGCCAATTCGTTAAGCGGGATCTGACGCAGGTCGGCGATAAACTGGGCAACGTCCCGCACAAAGGCGGGTTCATTCTCCCTCCCCCGATGCGGAACGGGAGCAAGATAGGGCGAGTCGGTCTCGACCAGCAATCGGTCGAGGGGCAGTGCCTTGACCACGGCTTGCAGGGCGGACGCATTTTTGAAGGTGGCGATCCCCGAAATGGAGATATAGAACCCCATCGCCATTGCCGCTTGTGCCATCTCGAGGGATTCGGTGAAGCAGTGCAACACACCGCCAACCTGATCCGCGCCCTCTTCACGCATGATCTGCAAGGTATCTTGCTGGGCATCGCGAGTGTGGATGATCAGCGGCTTGTTCAGGGCGCGGGCAACCCGGATATGTTCGCGGAAAGAGGCTTGCTGTACCTCTTTGTTCTCGGGGGAGTAGAAGTAGTCGAGACCGGTCTCGCCGATGGCGATCACTCTCTCATCTGCCGCCTGGGTCAGCAACAGGGCGGCATCGACGCCGGGTTCCTGATTGAGCGGATGTACCCCGCAAGAGGCAAACACCTGGGGATAGGGGGCGATTGCCTCGAGCATGGTCGGAAATTGTGCCTGAGTGACACTTACACAGAGAAAATATCCCACATCCAGTTTCGCGGCCTTGGCCAGTACATCGGCCATGCTGGTCTGCTTGCTGCCATAGCTGAGGCGATCGAGATGACAGTGGGAATCAACGAGTAACATATAAAACCTTTCTGCTTGTCGGTACTTATAACCAGCGACTGAGCCAGTTCATCAAATGGATGGTGGGATTGGAGAGCTGCCCCGGCTGGCAAGCGGCCTTGAGGGTAACCAACTGCTGCTCCGCTTCGAGCAGTTTTTCGCTGGAGTGCTGCTCCGCCAACCGCTGACTCAGGATTGCCAGATCCGGCATTGCCAGTTGATGGTGACCACATCCGGCCTGGGTTTTCAGGGCATCGCACAAGAAGAGCTGCAACCAGTGCAACCTGACCTGCGTCTCCTGACCCAGCTGGCTGCACAGTGCCGTCGCCTTGACCGGACTTTGACTCAGGGCGACAAACAGTTCCAGCAATTCGCGGCGAGTACCGTCCTGTTGCTGCTCGATATAGTCGAGTACCCGCAGCGGGGCCCCCTGACAGATCCGCACCTGAGCCAACGTGGCCTGATGACCCTGCTCGGCCAACCAGCGTACCGTCTCCCCTTCCGCAGGCAACTGACAGACATGTTTGTGACAGCGACTGAGAATGGTGGGGAGCAACCGCGAAACCTGGGAGGCGATCAACAACAACAAGCTGTCGCCGGCCGGCTCTTCCAGGGTTTTCAGCAAGGCGTTGGCCGCCGATTCGGTCATCCGCTCTGCATCAGGAATGATCACCACCTTGCCGCGGCCGAGCTGGGCAGAGCCCTGCAGCCGGGTGCAGATCTCGCGAATAGCTTCCACCCCAATGGTCTTGCTGTCGCGAGCAATGGTGCCGAGATCCGGGTGGTTGCCCTTGTCAAACAGCTGGCAGGAGTGGCAGTGACCGCAGGGCTCTCCGCGATCGGGGTGCTGGCAAAGGTGCAAGCGAGCCAACCGCTCGGCAAGCTGCTCCTTGCCAAGACCGGGATCGCCGAGCAACAACCAGGCGTGGCCGAGACGACCGGACTGGGCAGTTTGGCTCAGGGCATGCCAGTCGGGGATCAGCCAGGGATACATAGCGACTCGTTCGACAGATAGTGGTCCAATGCACGCTCGATGGCAGCTTTGACCTGATCCGGTGTTTGCGCCGCATCGATCACCACAATGGAGTCATCCTTGGCGGCCAGTTCGAGATAACGCGCTCGGGTACGCTCGAAGAAGCTCAGTTGCTCCAGTTCGATGCGATCCAGCTCGCCGCGATGGCGAGCGCGCTGCAAACCAAGGGCGGGATCGATATCGAGATAGAGGGTGAGATCCGGCTTGAAGTTGCCGAGTACCGCCTGCTTGATGGCACCGATGAGCTGGGCATCGATACCGCGACCACCGCCCTGATAGGCCTGGGAGGAGAGATCGTGGCGATCCCCAACCACCCAGACACCGTCGGCCAGCGCGGGCTTGATGCGGGTCTCCACCAGTTGTACCCGGGAGGCATACATCAGCAGCAGTTCGGCTTCGATGGTGAGGCGCTCGTCGTGCACCTCTTTGACGATGGCACGCATCCGCTCGGCCAGCGGGGTACCACCCGGCTCGCGGGTGCACTCGATCCGGTCGATGCCGTGGTGTTGCAGATAGTCAGTGACGTAACGTACGGCAGAGCTCTTCCCTGCCCCTTCCAAACCTTCAATAACAATAAATTTAGACATCAGGATTTCTTCAATATGTATTCGCGAACCGCCCGATTGTGTTCATCGAGGGTCTTGGAGAAATAGTGGGCACCGCCCCCCTTGGCGACAAAGTAGAGATAGTCGGTCGATTTGGGGTTGAGCGCTGCTTCGATGGAGGCCTTGCCCGGCATGGCGATGGGCGTGGGCGGCAGACCGTCGATCACATAAGTGTTGTAGGGATTCTTGTCGGTCAGATCACTGCGGCGAATGTTGCCATCGTAGCGATCCTTCACCCCGTAAATGACGGTGGGATCAGTCTGCAACTTCATGCCCAGACGCAGACGGTTGACGAATACGGAGGCGATCTGCGCCCGCTCGTCCGGCTGGCCGGTCTCTTTCTCGATGATGGAGGCCATGATCAACGCCTCATAGGGCGTTTTGTAAGGCAGGTTAGCCTGACGTTTTTCCCAGCTCTGCTGCAGGAAGGTCTCCATATCCTGATGGGCGCGGCGCAAGATCGAGAGATCGCTGGCATGAGTGGTATAGGCGTAAGTTTCCGGCAGGAACCACCCCTCCAGCTTGCCATTCTCGATGCCGAGCTCCTGCGCCAGATCGGCTTCGGATTGCTCAACGGTCAACCGCTCGAGATAAGGGGCGCTGGCGAGCTGCTTCTGCCAATCCTCGAAACGGGAGCCTTCAACGAAGGTGAGGCTGAAGTGAAACTCCTTGCCCGATGCGAACAGAGAGAGGGTCTCCTTGAGGGGGGCCCCTTCCTTGATCTCGTAGGTGCCCGATTTGATGGCCACCAGTTCGGGATGGCCGCGCAGCCAGAGCCGCACCGCCCACGGGCTGGTTTCTCCCTCCCCCAGTTCGGCGATCAGGCGCGCCGCATGGGCCCCTTTCTCCACCGTATAGAGTCGGGTCGGCCCCTTGTTGGTGAGCGTCTCCACCTGTTGCCATTTGTGATATACATAGCCCCCGGCGACGGCAACAGTCAGTGCCGCCCCCGCGAGCAGGGTGTAAAGCCGATTAAACTTCAATGACCAAACGCTCCTGTAAACAGCGACTCAATACCGCTGCGGGATAATGAATATCCTCGATGCCGTTGACCGGCACCACCCCCATCAGGGTATTGGTGAGCCACACCTCTTCCGCCTGCCATAGTGACTCCAGCGGAGCCTCTACCACACGCAACTCAATACTCATCTGTTTCAGCATCGCCATCACCTGGCGGCGCATGATGCCATCGACACCACCGCGGGCCAGATCCGGCGTAAACACCGTCTTGCCCCGACGCCAAAACAGATTGGCACTGACCCCTTCGGTCAGAAAACCGCGGCTGTTAAGCACTATCCCTTCGACTGCATCACGGCTGACAAGTTCGCTTTTCAGCAACACCTGCTCCAGACGATTCAAGGTTTTAAGCCCGGCCAGCATGGGCGCATCGCCGATCCGCTGGCGGCACACCACCATCTCGATACCCTGCTGTTGCCACTGGCCATAGTGGGTAGGAAATGGCGCCAGGCTGACAATACGGGTCGAGTGCTGACATCCGCTGCCATCATAGCCCCGGCCACCCTCGCCGCGGGTCAGGATCACCTTGGCCACGCATTGTGGCTGGTTGACCACCATCTCTTCAACCTCCTGGCTCAGCAGATCCCAGTCTGGATCAGCCAATCCCAGCCGGTTGTTGGCCTGCTGCAGCCGTGCAAGATGGGCAGGCCACTGCAACACACGACCATCCCTGACCGCCATGGTGGTGAAATGACCGTCACCATAGGCCAGCCCCCGATCATGGGCCGAGATGGTATCAAGCTTCATTCCATTGATAAGCAAAGGGATCCCTCCGATAAAAAAGGCCCGATACCGGCAGTATCGGGCCTGTGTCTTTGCCCTGCGGCAAATTATACGCGCTTGAAGATCAGCGAGCCATTGGTGCCGCCAAATCCAAATGAGTTGGAGAGGGCGTACTCGAAGCTGCCTGACTTGGCCACGTGGGGCACCAGATCCAGATCGCACTCTTCATCCGGGTTGTCCAGGTTGATGGTGGGCGGCGCCACCTGATCACGCAGGGCCAACACGGTGATGATCGCCTCGATGGCACCGGCGGCGCCCAGCAGGTGACCGGTCATGGACTTGGTGGAGCTGATCATCAAAGATTTGGCATGCTCGCCAAACACCGACTTCATGCCACGCAACTCGGCCACGTCACCCAGCGGGGTGGAGGTGCCGTGGGCGTTGATGTAACCAATCTGCTCGGGGGCAATGCCGGCATCCTTGATGGCATTTTTCATGGCGCGGGCGCCACCGTTGCCATCAGCGGGAGGCGCAGTCATGTGGTAGGCGTCGCCGCTCATGCCAAAACCGACCAGCTCGGCGTAGATCTTGGCGCCACGGGCCTTGGCGTGTTCGTACTCTTCCAGCACCAGTACACCGGCACCGTCACCCAGCACAAAACCGTCGCGATCCTTGTCCCACGGACGGCTCGCCTTTTGCGGCTCGTCATTGCGGTTGGAGAGCGCCTTGGCCGCGGCGAAACCGCCCATCCCCATCGGGGTGGAGGCTTTCTCAGTGCCGCCAGCTACCATCACGTCCGCATCACCGTAAGCGATCATCCGACCCGCCATGCCGATGGCATGGGTACCGGTAGTACAGGCGGTAGTCACGGCGATGTTCGGCCCCTGCAGACCTTTCATGATGGATAGATGACCGGACACCATATTGATGATGGTGGACGGTACGAAGAAGGGGCTCAGCTTGCGCGGGCCACCGTTGATCAGGCTGCTGTGGTTCTGTTCAATCAGACCCAGACCGCCGATACCGGAGCCAATCGCCACGCCGACACGCTCGGCATTCTCTTCATTGATGGTCAGGCCGGAATCATCCAGCGCCTGGATCCCCGCCGCCACGCCGTACTGGATAAAGAGATCCATCTTGCGGGCTTCTTTGCGGTTGATGCCGTATTGCTCGGGATCGAAATCTTTGACCAGACCTGCGAAGCGGGTTGCGAACTCGCTGGCATCAAAGTGATCGATAAGGGAAATGCCGCTCTGCCCGTTGAGCAGTGCTTGCCAGCTGGATTCGGCAGTGTTACCCACCGGGGAAAGCATCCCCAAGCCGGTCACCACGACTCTGCGTTTTGACACTGAGGTAGTCTCCGAGAGGTGATTTGAAAGGAAACAAATACAAAAGAAGCGGCCCTTGGGCCGCTTCTTTCAGAACAGGAACTTATTCCTGATTAGCGGTGATGTAATCGATAGCCGCTTGAACAGTGGTGATCTTCTCGGCTTCTTCATCAGGAATTTCGGTATCGAATTCTTCTTCCAGCGCCATTACCAGTTCAACGGTATCCAAAGAGTCAGCGCCCAGGTCGTCGACGAAGGAGGCAGCGTTCTTGACGTCTTCTTCTTTAACACCCAGTTGTTCGATGATGATTTTCTTTACGCGTTCTTCGATGTTGCTCATGACCTGAATTTTCCTTTAAAAATACGCTATTTGCGTCTGGTTGGGGTAGTTTATTCAATTGACGTGAGTTTGCAAGTAGCTTGCCGCTGGTCAAACCACGAAATGTGCCAAACTTCGGCGTACTATCGCAAATTTGAACAGATCTCACGACAAATTGATTACACCATGTACATCCCGCCATTAACATGCAGGGTTTCGCCGGTGATATAGGCTGCTTCATCAGAAGCCAAGAATACCACAGCTGCGGCAATTTCTTTTGGATCACCCAAACGGGCGGCAGGCACCTGACTCATGATGCCGGCACGTTGATCGTCATTCAGGGCACGGGTCATGTCGGTTTCGATGAAACCGGGGGCAACCGCGTTCACTGTGATACCACGGGATGCCACTTCCCGCGCCAACGATTTGGTAAAACCAACCAGACCCGCCTTGGCGGCAGCATAGTTGACCTGACCCGCATTGCCCATGGTGCCTACCACGGAACCAATGCTGATGATGCGACCGTGACGTTTCTTCATCATGGCACGCAACACCGGTTTGCTCAGACGGTAGAGCGAGGTCAGATTGGTATCGATGATCTCGTTCCACTCGTCATCTTTCATCCGCATCAACAGGTTGTCACGGGTGATGCCCGCGTTGTTGATCAGAATGTCGATGTCGCCAAAGCGCGCCTTGATGGCGGCAAAGACGGCTTCGATGGATTCCTGGCTGGTCACGTTAAGCGCCATGCCGCAACCATGGTCGCCCAGATAGGCGCTGATCGCCTCGGCACCGCTTTCGCTGGTCGCCGTGCCAACCACTTTTGCGCCACGGGCCGCAAATGTTTCGGCAATCGCACGGCCGATGCCACGACTGGCACCGGTCACCAACACAACCTTATCGGTAAAACTCATCACTTGCTCCTGTTTACTTGATCTGGGCCAGCGCCTGCTCGAAAGAGGCGGCTTCGTTGGCGTGAATACCTTCCACGCGCTTGTCGATGCGCTTGGCGAGCCCGGTCAACACTTTGCCCGGTCCCATCTCGATCTCGAGGGTAACGCCCTCATTGGCCATCCGCTCGACAGTCTCGGTCCAACGAACCGGGCTGAACAGCTGACGCACCAGCGCTTGCTTGATGGCGGCCGGATCCTGTTCACAGGATACGTCGACATTATTGATGACCGCGATGGTTGGAACCTTGATCTCGATCCCGTCCAGCGCAGCTGCCAGTTTTTCTGCGGCAGGTTTCATCAGCGCGCAGTGAGATGGAACGGAGACCGGCAGCGGCAGAGCACGCTTGGCGCCCGACTCTTTCATCAGCACGTTGGCACGTTCAACGGCCTCTTTGTGACCGGCGATAACCACCTGGCCCGGAGAGTTGAAGTTGACCGGAGAGACCACCTGCCCTTGCGCTGCTTTTTCGCAGTTGGCGGCGATGGATTCGTTGTCCAGACCGATGATGGCAGCCATGGCGCCGGTGCCTTCCGGTACGGCTTCCTGCATGGCCAGGCCACGCAGCTCGACCAGTTTGACCGCATCGGCAAAATCGAGTGCGCCGCTGCAAACCAGCGCGGAGTACTCACCCAGGCTGTGGCCCGCCATCAGAGACGGCGTTGCCCCACCCTGCTGTTGCCACAGACGCCACAGGGCGACAGAGGCGGTCAGCAGCGCAGGCTGGGTGCGCCAGGTTTTGTTCAGATCTTCAACCGGACCATCCATCACCAGGGCAAACAGGTCATAACCCAGCACCTGGCTCGCCTCGGCGAAGGTCTCCTTGATCACGGCATGTTGTTCGGCCAGCTCGGCCAGCATGCCAACGGACTGGGAACCTTGTCCCGGGAAGGCAATGGCAAATTGGGTCATCATTGATTCCTTTTAGATAAGACAAAAATGAAATCGGTGACGGGATGATGGGCACACCATCCCGCCGAAGATCAGAGGCGAACCAGCGCCGAGCCCCAGGCAAAACCGCCGCCAAAGGCTTCCAGCAGTACCAGCTGACCCGGTTTGATCCGGCCATCCCGTACCCCTTCGTCAAAGGCGACCGGAACGGATGCGGCAGAGGTATTGCCGTGCTTGTCGAGGGTCAGCACCACTTTATCGAGGCTCATGCCGAGCTTCTTGGCGGTGGCACTGATGATGCGGAAGTTGGCCTGATGAGGCACCAGCCAATCCAGCTCGCTCGGCGCGATACCGGCAGCGGCCAACGTTTCGGTGACGATCTCGCTCAGACGGGTAACCGCCACCTTGAAGACATCGTTGCCCTTCATATACATGTAGGCTTCGAGCTCGGCACCCGGCATGCCGCGGCGAGGGTGAGGCAGCTTGAGTAGCTCGCCATAACGGCCATCGGCATGGAGATGGGTTGAGAGGATGCCCGGCGTCTCGCTGGCACCGACAATCACAGCCCCTGCCCCGTCACCAAACAGGATGATGGTGCCG
Source organism: Aeromonas sp. YN13HZO-058 (assembly GCF_001921245.1). Taxonomy (NCBI): domain Bacteria; kingdom Pseudomonadati; phylum Pseudomonadota; class Gammaproteobacteria; order Aeromonadales; family Aeromonadaceae; genus Aeromonas; species Aeromonas sp. YN13HZO-058. Next base: position 194,950 of record NZ_MQSY01000056.1, read on the forward strand.
CGATCTTGCGGATCGCACATGCGGGAGAGCACATCGGCCCCGACGACCAGTACATGGCGGGCGGCGCCAGATTTGACGAACTGATCGGCAATAGAGAGTGCGTAGGTGAAACCGGCACAGGCAGCAGCCACGTCAAAGGCAGGAATGCCCGGTACGCCGAGCAGCCCCTGCAGCTCGCAGGCAGCAGCCGGGAAGGCATTTTCAGCACTGGTGGTGGCCAGCACTATCATATCGAGATCGGCAGCGGTCAGACCGGCTGCTTCCAGGGCCCGCAGGGCGGCCTGGTAAGAGAGGGTGGCAACGGTTTCGTCAGCCCCGGCAATACGGCGCTCACGGATACCGGTGCGTTCCACGATCCACTCATCACTGGTCTCAACCATCTGCTCGAGATCGGCGTTGGTACGCACTGAACTCGGCAGGTAGCTGCCAGTACCCAGAATTTTGCTATGCATAGAGTTCTTATAGATCCCTGTCAGAGAAGACAGCTTCAAGGCGATCTGCTATTTGCAGTGGAAGTTGATGTTTGGCCTCTTGTGCGGCCAGCAGGATCGCATTACACAGGGCGCGCCGTTCGGCCCGCCCATGACTTTTTACCACAATGCCGCGCAATCCTAACAGACTTGCCCCGTTATACTGGTCGGGGTTCAGGTAAGAAAAACGCCGTTTGAACATAAATCCGGCGATCCGGCCAAGAAAACTGCGTTTCTTGCGGGGATATCCGGCCAGCTGGGCCATCATCCGCACCACCCCTTCTGCCGTTTTGAGGGCCACATTGCCGACAAAACCGTCACAGACAATCACATCGCTGTCACCGCTGAAGATGCGATCCCCTTCGACGAACCCGACATAATTGAGCGCGTGGCACTGGCGCAACAATTCGGCACTGTGACGCACCAGATCGTTACCCTTGATCTCCTCCTCGCCGATGTTGAGCAAGGCAACACGGGGTGACGCAATCCCTTCGACCTTTTCGGCCACGACGGAGCCCATCACCGCAAACTGCAGCAAGGTATCGGCATCGCAACTGACGTTGGCGCCGAGATCCAGCATCACGGTGCGTTTGCCGCTCAAGGTCGGTAACGCCTTGATGAGGGCGGGTCTGTCTACCCCGGGCAAGGATTTGAGCACGCATTTAGCCATCGCCATCAAGGCACCGGTATTGCCGGCACTGACGCAGGCATCGGCCTCACCGGCTTTCACCAGATTGAGTACCACCCGCATAGAGGAGTCTTTCAGAGTACGCAACGCCACGATCGGTTTATCGCCCATGCCAACCACCTGGGATGCATGTACAAAACGAACGCGGGGATGATTCAGCAAGCCATGTTGCTGCAGCAAAGAAGAGGTCTGGTGCTGGTCACCGACCAGGATCAGTTTTAGCTGGGGTAAAAGAGACAGTGCCTGCACGGCGGCAGGCACTGTTTCCGAGGGGCCAATATCTCCCCCCATGATGTCTAGCGCGACAGTTTGCGTAGACAAAGGCAATCCTTAAGCGATTACCTTTTTACCGCGGTAGAAACCATCGGCAGTCACGTGGTGACGACGATGAATTTCGCCACTGGTCTGATCAACAGTCAGGGCAGCGGTGGTCAGCGCATCGTGGGAACGACGCATGCCACGCTTGGCACGGGTTTTACGGTTCTGTTGTACGGCCATTGTAGGCTAACTCCTAAATTCACTTACGTTTAAGCTCTTCAAGAACTGCAAAGGGATTCGGCCGCTCATCAGCAGGTTCGATTTCACCCCAGGTCATCTCCATGTTTCCTCTCGGGCAGGCATCCATAGGATGCATTGCGACTTGAGGCAACGAGAGGATAAGTTCATCCTCCAGGATTTTATGAAGATCTATCTCGCCGTTTTCGTCCAACTCAATGGGCTCATAAGCTTCCGGCAGTTCTTCCTCGTTTGTTCTTTCGAACAGCGGAGTGTATATAAATTCAGCTTCACAGAGGTGTTCGAATGTCTCTCCGCAACGTTGGCAAACCAGGTCAACCTTGGCATGGGCAGTGCCTTTCATAACGGTCAACTTCTGGACATCTTTGCCAAAGTGCAGTGATACATCGATATCACTCTGCAAGCCAGCGGTTGATTCCTCCAGCCTGGGCATCTGCGACTTTTCCACTATCCCGATGTAATCGAGCAGCTTCAAGGCACTACGGACTGGATCAACCTTAACGGGCAACTTCACCTTTTGCATAGGGCGCGAATAATATAGGTCCAACAACTGATAGTCAAAGGAAAAAGTCCTTACCGCCGATGATTTTAACGTCACAAGTCCCTAGAATGCCGGTACTCGCTTTCATCGGTATTCGGATTATGCCACAGAATCTTATCCTCGCCTCAACTTCTCGCTATCGCAAAGCCCTGCTGGAGAAGCTTGGCCTCCCCTTTGAATGTGCTTCGCCCGATGTGGATGAGCGCCCGCTGGCTGGCGAATCTGCCGACGCGCTGGTAGCCCGACTGGCCCGTGCCAAGGCTGATGCCATCGCCGGGCAACGTGATCACGGCTTGATCATCGGATCTGATCAGGTGTGTGTCTGCGATGGTCACATCCTCGGCAAACCGGGCACCATCGACAATGCCATCGCCCAGCTGATGGCAGCCCAGGGGCGCAGCGTCACCTTCTATACCGGCCTGTGCGTGGTGAATGCCGCAACCGGTGAGGCTCATCAACTGGTGGAACCCTTCACCGTCCATTTTCGCAACCTCGATGAAGCCGCCGTTCGCCGCTATGTAGAAGCAGAATTGCCCCTCGATTGTGCCGGCAGCTTCAAATGTGAAGGGATGGGGATCGTGCTGTTCAAAGGGCTGGAGGGGCGCGACCCCAATGCCTTGATCGGCTTGCCGCTGATCGGTCTGATCGAGCTGCTGGAGCACCACGGCATCGCCCTGCCCTGATGTCCGGTGTGGCGACAACCCGCGTGCCTGCTGGACGAATGCTTATGACAGGTGGCGCACTGGCGCGCCGCTTCAACCCTATCAACCGGGATCCGGATTGTGCGTATAGATGATTTGAGGCTTTTTCTCTCTGTGGTCGAACTGGGCAACTTTGCCGCCGTGGCACACTCCCTCGATGTGCCACGGGCCCAGGTCAGCCGACGCATTGGCGATCTGGAACATGCTCTGGGCTGCAAGCTGTTTACCCGCACCACCCGCAAGCTAACCCTGACGCCAGCCGGCACCGACTATTTTATGCAGTTGCAGGAGATCATTCCGCGACTCGAGACCCTTAACCAGAGCATCAAGAACCAGAGTTCGGCCCCTACCGGTTCGGTCAAGCTGGGGTTGATCGGGGATGCCGACATACTGGCCCACGACTTGCTGGTCAATTTTCTCGACAAGTATCCCCTCATCACCCTGGAGACCCACGTCAGCAACCTCGGTTATCACGACATCATGAACTACGGGCTCGATGCCTGTGTCCATATTGGCGAGATGAAAGAGAGCTCGTTTGTCGCCCGTCCCCTGACCACGGTCTCGCGCAAACTCTACGCCAGCCCGGCCTATGTGGCCGCCCACGGCATGCCGCAACAACTTGACGATCTTCATCAACACGCCCTGCTGATCCATCGCCTGGCCAGCGGCGAGCTGGAGGATTGCTGGAACTTCAATACCGGCCCGCTCAAGGTCAGCAGCCGGCTCATCTCCAACAGCAGCCACTATATCCGCTACGCGGTGCTCAAGGGGGCCGGGATCAGCCTGCTGCCCGAGCTGAGTGTCAAGGCACAGGTCGCCAGTGGCGAATTGCTGGAGATCCTGCCGACCCACAAGGTCTATCTCGATGATGCCTGGCTGGTGTATCCCAGCCGCAAGGGGATGACCCATGCCGCCCGTCTGCTGATAGAGAGTCTGTTGGCAGAATCGGCGTTGTTACTAGGCTGATTGTCACGAATTACGAGACATAGAAGCATAGATAGACGGGATTAATCACAAGGAGTGATTCAATTAGACTGGCGCCATTTGATGACACTTGTCTAAAGGAATCCTCTCATGACACCTCCCCGTTTCAAAACAACACTGCTCGGCAGCGCTATCCTGCTGTTGTTGAGCGGTTGTGGCGCCGACGCCACCACGCCAGCTGCGCCGCAACCACCGCAACGGCGCGCCGTACAGGTCATGACCCTGAAGGCACCCGTCGCCACCCGCCAGCACACCTTCAGCGGCGTGCTGAAATCGGCCCGCACCACCGATCTGTCGTTCCGGGTACATGGGATGTTACAGGAACTGGTGGTGACCGAGGGGACACGGGTCAACAAGGGGGCTCTGCTTGCCCGCCTCGATCCCCACGATTTCCAGGTCTCTGTCAGTCAGGGACAGGCCCAGCTGGCCGAAGCCCGTGCGGCCCATCGGCTGGCGCGCATTGAGCTGCAGCGGATCAGGCAGGCCACCGCCGACAACGCCATCGCCGATGTCAATCTTGATCGGGCCATCAGTGCCGAAGCCCGCGCCAGCGCGGCGGTCGAGATGGCCAGCCAGGGACTGCAAAAAGCCCGCGATGCGCTGACCTACAGCGAGCTGCGCGCTCCCTTTGACGGAGTGATCGGCAAGCGACACATCGACAACCACGAATTTGTGCTGCCCGGCGTCAAGGTGCTTACCCTGCACCAGCCGGAGCGGCTCAATGTGGTGATCGACGTACCGGAGCGCCAGGTTGCCAGGATCACTCCTAGCCTGCCTGGCCGCCTCGCCTGGGGCCAGCGCCAGCAAAATATCGCGGTGACGGTGACCGATATCGCCTCCATCCCCGCCCCGCTCAAACGTACCTACGAGGTGACGCTCTCCCTGCCGCGGGATCAGAACAATCTGGTGGCGGGCAAGTCGGTCAATGTCACCCTCGACCTGCCGCAGCAAGCGGACACCCGCCTCTTCTGTCTGCCCGCCATGGCTGTCAACAGTCAGGATCGCCAGTGGCATGTCTGGCGGGTGGATGCGGATCGGGTGGTCCGGGTGCCGGTGTCGCTTCATGGCCAGCAGCGGGATGCCCTCTGTGTCAGCGGTGAGCTAGCAACGGGCGATCAGCTGGTAGTGGCAGGCAGCGCCTTTGTCAGCGAGGGTGAACAGGTCGCCATCATGGCAGACCTGTCGCTGGAACGGGTGGCCAAATCATGAATCTCTCAACCTTTGTACTGCGCCAGAAGACCTTCGTGATCTTCTTCACCCTGCTCTGCACCCTGGTCGGGCTGGTCTCCTACTTCCAGCTCGGCAAGCTGGAAGATCCCGCCTTCACGGTCAAGAGTGCGGTGATCGTGACCCTCTATCCCGGCGCCGATGCCGGTGAGGTGGAGCGGCTGGTCACCGATCCCATCGAAACCAAGTTGCAGGAGATGGAGCATCTGTGGAAGCTGCGCTCTCTCTCCCGTCCCGGCAGTTCGATAATCTTTGTCGATCTGCAGGAGCAGGTGAACTCGGCCGAACTGCCCCAGCAGTGGGATCTGCTGCGGCGCAAGGTCAATGACGTCAAGCTATCGCTGCCTCCCCAGGCCCAGCTCACCATAGTGCAGGACGAATTTTCCGAAGTGTATGGCATGCTCTTCTCCCTCTATGGTGACAGTGTCGCCATGGCCGATCTCAAGGATCACGCCCGCGAGCTGCAACGCCGGCTCAAAGCCATCGAGGGAGTGAAAAAGATACAACTGCACGGTATTCAGGAGCAGGTGATCAACATCGATGTCGATGATGAGCGGCTGGCACAGGCCAACCTGACCACCCTGCAGTTGTTCGAACAGCTGGGTAGCCAGAACCTGCCACTGCAGAGCGGCGATTTCACCATGGGCATCGAGCAGATCCGCGTCGAACAGGCCGGGGCGTTTGGCAGTGTGGAAGATATCCAGAACCTCAGCATCAAGACCGGCATTAATGGTCTGGAAAGCGCCACCGTGCGGCTGGGTGATATCGCCAACGTCTACCTCGACTATCAGGATCCCGCCATGACCCTGAGCCGTTTCAACGGCCAGCAGGCGATCACCCTGGCAGTCAGCCCGGTCAACGGCATCAACGTGGTCAGCATTGGCGATACCCTCCGCCAGGAGTTGGCACAATTCGAAGCCACTCTCCCGGAAGGGGTTCATGTCGGCGTCGTCGCCTATCAGCCGGAAGAGGTGGCCAAGTCCGTCAACAACTTCATCATCAACCTGGCCGAGAGCGTGATCATCGTGGTGATCGTGCTGCTGATCTTCATGGGCTGGCGCAGTGCCGCCATCGTCGGGGTCAGTCTGTTGCTGACCATCCTCTTTACCCTGATCTACCTCAACCTGACCCAGGTTGATCTGCAGCGGGTCTCGCTCGGTTCATTTATCCTGGCGCTGGGCATGCTGGTGGATAACGCCATCGTCATCGTCGATCTCGTTGAGGCCAAGTTGCGTCAGGGGATTGCCCGCAATCAGGCGGTGAGCGACAGCATCCGCGAAATGGCACTGCCGCTGTTGGCGGCGACCCTGATCGCCGCGCTGGGTACCGCGCCCGTGCTCTTCTCCCAGACCGATGCGGCCGAATTCGCCCTCTCGATTGTGCAGGTGCTGTGCAGCTCGCTGCTGCTCTCCTGGTTGATTGCCATGACGGTCACCCCGCTGCTCTGCTGGTATTTTATTCCCGCGCCGACCCAAACGGATGAGCCGATCCCGCCTTCACGCCTGGCTGCGCTCTACCAAAAAGCGGTCTGCTGGTCGGTGGACAACCCGGTCAAACTGCTGCTCGGGGTCGCCCCGGTATTGCTGCTGACCCTGGCGATCATTCCGTTGCTGCAGGTCAACTTCATGCCCTCCTCCGATCGCCCCATGCTGTTTCTCGACTACTGGCTGCCCAACGGCGGGCGGATTGCCCAGACCTCTGCCGACATGCACAAGATTGAGCAGTGGTTGCTACGCCAGCCACAGGTGACCAGCCTCTCCAGCCATATTGGCGAGAGTGCCCCCCGTTTCTCGGTCACGGTTGAGCCTGAGCCCTTCGACAGCAGTTATGGCCAGATCCTGATCAACACCCGCAGCTATGAGGATATTGCCACCCTGACGGCGGCAGGCGATGCCTGGTTGCAGGCCGAATTCCCCTACGCCGAGCCCAGATTCCGCCCGCTCAAGCTGGCCACCAAGGATAAATTTGCCATCGAGGCACGCTTCGTCGGACCAGATCCGCAACAGCTGCACCGGCTCGCCAATGAGGCCAAACGGCGGCTCGCTGCCAACCCTCACCTCATCTATATCCGGGATAACTGGCGCCAGGAGAGCAAGGTGCTGGTGCCCCTCATCAATCAGGATGCGGCGAGGATCGCCGGCATCAATCGCGCCGACATCGCCAACGCCATTACCCGGGCAACCGATGGCAGCCTGTTTGGCCAGATGCGCCGTAATGATGACCTCATCCCCATCAAGCTGCGCAGCAGCAATGCCAGCTTGGCCCAGTTTGACAATATTCCGGTGCGCTCCCTGCTCGGCAGCCACAGCGTGCCGATGGGACAGGTGGTCGATGGCATCGAGTTCAAGGGGGAAGAGAGCATGCGCTGGCGCTACAACCGCCAGCCTGCCATCACGGTGCAGGCAGACGTGAGGGGCGATACCCCCTCCAATGTGCGCAAGGCGATTGCCCGCGAACTGGAGGCGATTCCCCTGCCCCCCGGCTACACCATGGCGTGGGGCGGTGAATATTATGACGAGAAGCGCTCGGTCGACGATCTGATGACCCAGACCCCCAAGGCGATGGTGCTGATGACCATCATTCTGGTCGCCATGTTCAGTGCCTACCGTCAGCCGTTTATCATTCTTGTGACGCTGCCGCTGGCCTCCATCGGCATTGTCTGGAGCCTGTTGCTGCTGGACAAACCGTTTGGCTTTATGGCGATTGTCGGCATGATCTGCCTCAGTGGCATGATCATCAAAAACGGCATAGTGCTGATCGACCAGATCGAACTGGAGCGCAAGGAGGGCCGGGCGCTGGCTGATGCGGTCAAGAGAGCGACCCTCAACCGTACTATGGCCATCTCGATGGCGGCGCTCACGACGGTGCTCGGGATGATCCCGCTGCTGACCGACCGGCTGTTTGATCAGATGGCCGCAACCATTGTTGGCGGGCTCTCGGCCGCCTCCTTCCTCTCCCTCTTCGTGATGCCGGCCCTCTATCAGCTGCTCTATCGGCACGAAGCGCAAGGCGCACTCACCTCTTCCCGCAGCAAGGAGCCATGCCATGACTGATCTTCGACTCACCCTGGTGGCCACGGCTCTGCTGCTGGCCGGTTGCAGCATGACCCCTGACTATGAGGTGCCACAGGTGGCCGTGGGGAGTGTCTATCTCAACGCCAGCCGTGCCGAGGGGATCAGTGAGGCCAAACCGGAGCCCGGACGACTCTGGTGGCAACAGTTCAATGATCCGCAGCTCGATCGGCTGGTCATGGCGGCCCAGCAGCAGAATATCCCCATCAGGATGGCCAGCGAGCGCATCAAAGCGGCGCAATCCTACCAGGCCGCGGTCTCCTCGCTGAAGGTGCCCACCATCTCTCTCAACGCGGGTTATGTCGATATGCGGTTGAGCGAAAATGGCCCGCTAAGCGGCCCCGCCGTTGCCGAGTTCACCCTGCCACCCCAACTGGGGGGGAGCAGCCTCAGTGTGCTGGATCGTGATAACCAAGCCCATCTGGCCAGTGCCACCATCGGTTGGGAGGCGGATCTGTTTGGCCGGATCGATGCCCTGAGTCAGGCGGCCAGCATTCGGGTAGAGCAAGCCGAACTGCTGCAGCGCAATCTCACTACTCTGATGACCGCCGAGGTGATCAACAACTATCTGCAATACCGCGCCGCCGGGGAGCGCGTCGCCATCACCAGACAGATCATCGCCGAGCAGCAACAGGTGTTGACGCTGGTGCAGTCGCTGCATCGTCATGGCTATGGCTCCGAGCTGGATCTGGCCAATGCCCGCGCCGCCCAGGCCGCGACAGAGGCCATGCTGCCGATGCTCGACAGTGCGCGCGCCGCCCATCTCGGCCGGCTGGCCATCCTGCTCGGAGAGACCACGACGCAGACCCGCAACCGGCTCGGCGAGGGCGCGTTGCCACAGATGTCGGGTCTGATCCCGGTGGGGTTGCCCTCTGAACTGCTGAACCGGCGCTTTGATATCGCGTTGGCCGAGCGGGAGATGGCGGCACGCAACCAGCAACTGGGCGCCGCCATCGCCAACCGCTATCCGAAACTGGTATTGACTGGCACCCCCGGCGTGTCGGCCAGCGATCTCGACGATCTGCTCTCCTCCGGTTCAGTGGGCTGGTCCCTCGGCGCAGGCATAAGCTGGAACCTGTTCGATGGTGGGCGGGGAGCCGCCATGGTGGATCTGCAGCAAGCGGGGTTCAGGGAGTCGGCCCTCGCCTACCAGCAGGTGGTGAATGGCGCCTTCAACGAGGTCGATACGGTGTTGAGGGCCTATGCAAACAGCCAGCAGTATCAGCAGTTAATCGCCCGGGCCGACGATCAGGCTCAGATAGCCGTCAACAAGGCGACCAGCCTCTACCGGGCGGGGCTCGAAAACCACCTCAGCGTGCTCAATGCCCAGCGTGTCAGCAACAACCTGCAGGATGCCCGGGTACAGGCCCGCCTCAATACCGCCACCACAGTGGTACTGCTGCACAAGGCGCTGGGTGGCGAGTGGCGAGTGCCACAGGACGCCCCTCCAGAAGATGAGGCGTTAACCGGAGAGGCAACATAGCAATGAGCCCGGCCAATTGGCCGGGCTCATTTTGTATCAATCAGCTCCCTGTAGCTCGCAAGGAGTGGGTCACAACAGCGCCCTGAGCGCCGCCATGGAGTCCACCACCGCCACAGGCCCGTGACGACCGAGGGCATCACGGCTATCAACCCCCCAGGAGACGCCAATGCGCGGCATGGCGATCGCCTCGGCCATCGCCATATCGTGCACTGAGTCACCGATCATCACCGCCTGCCGGGGTGACAGCCCCAGCTCGGCCAGGATCTGCTCAAGCATCAACGGATCGGGTTTGGAGTTGGCCTCATCGGCGCCGCGACTGGTGGCAAACAGCGGGCGCAGTCCGGTCTCATCCAATACCCGATCCAGCCCTCGGCGTGATTTGCCGGTGGCGACCGCCAGTTGCAGCCCCTGTGACTGCCAGTCATGCAGCAACTCCCCTGCCCCGGCGAACAGCGGGCTGGGGGTGGCATCGTGCAGATAGTGAAGACGATAGCGATCGATGAGTGCGGCAATCTGGCGCTCATCGCTGGTAGTGCCACTGTCACTGCATAAGGGGAACAGACGGAACATGGCGACATCGAGGCTCAATCCGATGATCTGCCGGATCCGGGTTGGCGTAGGCACCGCCAGCTCACAATCTCTGGCGGCCCCTTGCACACAGGCAACAATCCGGCCCACTGAATCCATCAGGGTACCGTCCCAATCGAAAATGGCGAGTCGGATCTCTTGCATTAGTGCGCCAGCTTTTCCAGGAAACCGTCAAGCTCGGGTGCAAGGGGGGCTTCTACTTGCATCTCGCGACCATCGGCCGGATGAGTGAAGCTGAGCTTCCAGGCATGCAAAAAGAGCCGTTTCAGTCCTTGGCTGCGCATTTTCTCGTCAAACGCCGCTTCACCGTACTTATCGTCACAGGCGATCGGGTGACCGGCATGCAGGGTATGCACGCGGATCTGGTGGGTACGGCCGGTGATGGGGCTGCACTCGACCAGGGTCGCTTCGGCAAATTGACGCACGATGCGGAACCGGGTTTCGGAGGGCTTGCCATCGGCACTGACCCGCACAACCCGTTCACCGGATTGCAGATCGTTCTTGCGCAGCGGGGCGTTGACCACCTTGACGTGGGCTTGCCACTTGCCACGCACCAGCGCCAGATACTGCTTGCGCATGGTCTTGACGCGCAGCTGCTCATGCAGGCTGCGCAGGGCGCTGCGCTTCTTGGCAACCAGCAGTACGCCGGAGGTGTCGCGATCGAGCCGATGCACCAGTTCGAGGAACCGAGCTTCCGGACGCAGGGCGCGCAGCCCTTCGATGACGCCAAAGCTCAAACCGCTGCCACCGTGCACGGCCATGCCGGAGGGCTTGTTCAGCACGATCATGGCATCGTCTTCGAACAGGATCTGGCTCTCCAGACGCTGGATAACCCCGAGGTTGGCCGACGGCAGCTCATTCTTCTCGGCAACGCGTACGGGGGGGACCCGCACCTCGTCACCCGCGCAGAGTTTGTACTCCGGTTTGATGCGCTTTTTGTTTACCCGCACTTCGCCTTTGCGAAGGATGCGATAGATCAGGCTCTTGGGGACGCCCTTTAGCTGAGTCTTGAGAAAATTGTCGATGCGCTGCCCTTCATGCTCAGCTTCGATGGTGAGCAGCTGCACTTGTTGTTGTATCTGTGTCATGGCGCGGATTTTAACACTGCCAGCGCCCCTTGGCTGCATGGTTTGTTGAAAAATGGCGCCTTGCTATAAAAGAGGTTTAAATGGGATAATAAACAAGGTTTTGTCATTGTGTTCAAGCCTTGTACTAAGTGGCCAAAAAGTATGCCACCCAATCCCGAAACACCGTGTATACAAGAACATGACGGTTCCCGGGTGCGAGGTACAACGCATGGAGAACACAAACATTACCGTTTATTTGTCTCCATTTCGGCATCCTTATTCATCACTTCTCGAGAAGTGATGACCAGAGCGCCCTTAGTTTGCGCCTCATGCATACCCCAACCGGGAGGTTGCCCCAGTATGCTGAAGACCCGAGGCCGGCGCCGGCAGGACCCCAGATGGAGGAAATCAAAATGACACAATAATGAGAACTCAATGAAAAGAATGCTTATCAACGCAACTCAAGAAGAGGAGTTGCGCGTAGCGCTGGTTGACGGACAACAGCTCTACGATTTGGATATTGAAAGTCCGGGACACGAGCAGAAGAAAGCGAACATTTACAAGGGTAAGATCACCCGCGTAGAACCCAGCCTTGAAGCTGCTTTTGTTGACTACGGCGCCGAGCGCCACGGTTTCCTGCCGTTGAAGGAGATCGCCCGCAATTACTTCCCCTCCGGTTACTCCTATCAGGGTCGTCCCAACATCAAAGAAGTGGTCCGCGAAGGTCAGGAAGTTATCGTCCAGATCGACAAGGAAGAGCGTGGCACCAAGGGTGCAGCCCTCACCACCTTTATCAGCCTGGCCGGTAGCTACCTGGTGCTGATGCCCAACAACCCCCGTGCCGGTGGTATCTCCCGCCGCATCGAGGGTGATGAGCGGACCGAACTGAAAGAAGCCCTGAGCGGATTGACCGTGCCGGAAGGCATGGGCCTGATCGTGCGTACTGCCGGTGTGGGCAAGTCTCCGGAAGAGCTTGAGTGGGATCTGAACGTTCTGCTCAACCACTGGGACTCCATCCACAAGGCGTCACAAGAGCGTACCGCTCCCGTGCTGATCCACCAGGAAAGCAACGTGATCGTGCGCGCCATCCGTGACTATCTGCGTCGCGATGTCGGCGAGATCCTGATCGACGATCCGGTGATTTTCGAACGCGCCAGAGCCCATATCGAACTGGTTCGCCCCGATTTCCTCAACCGTGTGAAGCTGTACAAGGGTGAAGTTGCCCTGTTCAACCACTTCCAGATTGAGAGCCAGATCGAATCAGCCTTCCAGCGTGAAGTGCGCCTCCCCTCCGGCGGTAGCATCGTTATCGATCCGACCGAAGCCCTGACCTCCATCGATATCAACTCCTCCCGCGCCACCAAGGGCGGCGATATCGAAGAGACTGCGCTGCAAACCAACCTGGAAGCGGCCGACGAAATTGCCCGTCAATTGCGTCTGCGCGACTTGGGCGGCCTAATCGTTATCGACTTCATCGACATGACCCCGGTTCGCCATCAGCGCGAAGTGGAAAACCGTCTGCGTGAAGCGGTGCATCAGGACAGGGCCCGCATCCAGCTGGGCCGGATCTCCCGTTTCGGTCTGCTGGAGATGTCTCGCCAGCGTCTGCGTCCCTCCCTCAACGAGTCCAGCAGCCATATCTGCCCCCGTTGCCAGGGTCAGGGCGTCATCCGTGACAACGAATCCCTCGCCCTGTCCATCCTGCGTCTCATCGAAGAAGAGGCCATGAAGGACAACACCGAGCAGGTTCACGGCCAGGTGCCGGTGGATGTTGCTGCCTATCTGCTTAACGAGAAGCGTGCCGCCATCGCCAGTCTGGAACAGCGCAATGATGTCCGTGTTTACATCATTCCGAACCAGCATCTGGAAACCCCGCACTACGAAGTGACCCGCATTCGTCAAAACGAGATCCCGGAAGCGGCCAGCTACGAGCTGAAAACCGAAATTGCCAAGCCGACCTACCAGCCGAAACAGGCCCAGGTGATCGAGCGTGAGCAACCGCTGTTGCAAGGCTTTGCCCAACCGGTACAACCGGCCCCTGTTGCCCCGCAACAGCCGGTGGCGCCCGTTGCTGCAGCTCCTGCCGAAGCCGGTTTCTTCAGCAAGCTGATCAAAGGCATTAGCGGCCTGTTCAGCACTGATAGCGCCCCTGCCGAAGTGAAAGCGCCCGCCGAGAAACCGGCAGCGCGGGAAGCTCGCAAGGATGAAGGTCATCGTCACCAGCGTGATGAGACCCGCGCCCGTGGCCAGCGTCCCCGCCGTGACGACAATCGCAACAACCGCAACAATGCGGAAGCTGGCGAGAAGCGTGAAGGTGGCAACCGCGAAGCCGGTGAAAACCGCAATCGCCGTCCCCGCAAAGAGCGTGAGCCCCGTCAGGAACGTGAAGCCCGTAGCGAGACCCGTGGTGAAGTGCGCAGCGAACAGCGCATGGAACGTGAACCTCGTCAGGAGCGCGAGCCTCGCGAACCTCGTCAAGAGCGTGCCCCACGTCCAGCCCGTGAACCGCGTGCTCCTCGTGAGCCGCGCGCCGAGGTCGTTGTTGAAGCGGTAGAAGCCGTTGATGCAGTCGCCATCGAGCCGCGTCAGGAGAAAGAGCAGAAAGTGGCCGAGCGCCGCGAACGTCGTCAACTGCGCAAGCAGATCCGCGTCGATGTCGCCGCTGCTGACACCCCTGCCCTGCCGGTTGACGATGCAGCAGTGCAAGCTGAGGTGATCGATGCAGTGGGTAACGAGCAGGAAGAGCAGAGTGAAGGGCAACGCCGTTCACGTCGCACTCCGCGTACCCAGCGTATCGAAGGCCAGCGTCGCAAGCGCATCAACGAAGATGCCCGCAGCCAGCGTGATGAAGAGCAACCAGCAACAGAAGGCCAGCTCACTACCGCTGCCCAGGCTGATGCTGCCAAGGTAAAAGCCGAAGAGCCGGTGGTACCCGTGGTCACCATCCCGAGCGCGGAAGCCATTGCTGCTGCCCTGCAAGCCTCTTCCGCGCTGACCGAGCACGTCGTTGCTGAAGCCATTGCCGAAGAAGCTGCCGAGCAGGCCACTGCCCAGGTTGCAGCAACTCAAGCCGATGTGGCTGCCAGCCCGGTTGTTGAAGCTGTCGCTGAGGTTGTCGTTGCCGCAGAGCCAGAAGTAGCCGTTGTCGCTGCGCCGGTTGCCGAAGTGGTCACCGCCACCGTGGTTGAAACTGCACACGTTGTTGAAACGGCTCCGGTTGTTGAAGAAGCACCGGCCGTAACAGCTCCTGTTGTGGAAGCCGCACCTGTCGCCGCTGTTGTCGAAACACCAGCACCTGCTGCTGTCATCGAGACCCCGGCTGCCGTGGCTGCGGTTGTGGTGGAAGAGGCGCCGGTCGTCGCCAAACAGGTAGTACACGGTGCCGGCTTGCTGGCTCGTGCTCGCAAGGCATCAGCGCCGATGGCAACGCCTGCCGAAGCCCCTGCCCTGCCTGCTCGTGAGCCGGTTAACCACCCGCCGCTGGTACGCAACGAGGTGAGCACATCCGGTCGTCATGGTGGTAGCACAGCTGCCGTCAACGTGGCTACCAGCCCTGCTGGTCGTCCGTAACCGATCCGGGTTAGCCCGTTAATCAAAGCCACACCAATCGGTGTAATGCCAGTCAGTTAAGCCTGACTGGCATTGTTTTTATTGGCTTTTTTCACACTATACCTCTGTGGCCTTGGCTTC